>NZ_QTLM01000006.1:0-35248 GCF_003602695.1 Bacteroides sp. AM07-18 | reverse complement strand
TGTTTTTCTATTTGTTTGCCAAGTCCAGACGGAACTTAGTTATATATTATACAAGGTTAAAATCTTGTTAATTACTTAACTCTATTGGTTGTTTTAAGAGATAAAAAACTCGTTATTAACAAAGGTGAGAAATGATTCATTCATTTCGTCCTAACAAAGATACATTATTATTTAATATCAAGAACATTCCTTTGCATTTATTTAACTTTATATTTATACATTTGCAAAAAGGAGGTTATACACCTTATTATATAAAGAATTTAAGGTTCTTCTATATTTAAAGAATGGAATTCAATCAGGCCATTCATTGGTGTTTCTTCAATGATTTCCAGTTCGATGCCAAATTCACGGGCAACTTCCCGCAAAATGGTCGCGTAGCTGTAAGCCAATGAACCCACAAAACGAATAGGATAATTTTTGTAGTCATATTGGCAGACATTACGAGTAAAGAAATTTCTCAGATTACCGGTAATCAGCTCAAATACATAGTCATCATTGGTATAATCAGCCAAAAAATAAGATATAGTAGACAAAAAGCGATTGGGGAACGGGCGGTTATACACAGATTCCATAACCTCATTCGGACTTATACGGAACTTCTCAAAGAAATCCGCCGTTACATCTTTAGGAGCCAAACCTTTCAGTACATCAGACAAGAACATTTTGCCCAATACAGCACCACTACCCTCATCCCCCAGGATGTAACCTCCTGCCCGGACATTCTTTACAACGATTTTCCCATCATAAAAACATGAGTTTGAGCCGGTTCCCAAAATACAAGCAATGCCGGCCTCGCATTTGAACAAGCCACGTGCAGCTGCCAGCAAATCACTCTCTACCTGAATTGGAGTTTTGAATTGTGCTACCAATGAAGCTCCCAATACATTTTTCTTTTCATAAGAAGTACATCCGGCACCATAATAATAGACTTGTTCCAATTTCCTTTTGAAAAAATGCTCGGGTAATCCTAACCGCACACTTCGGCTAATCTCTCTTCTCGTTTGAAAGAAAGGATTTAAGCCCTCTGTGAAGGCTCGCTGTATCAGACGATTATCTTCAACCAGCGCCCATTCTGTTCTCGTAGAACCACTTTCTGCAATTAGTTTCATAGGTAGTTAGTTTTAGAATTGAATACAAATATATAGCTTTTTTTAATCTTTCCAAGGCTATTTCAAGAAAAAATCATTTTACTGGCCATACATCTCCCTTTTGCTCATATCCTCAATCATCCAACAAAGTATTCCCACTTTTCCAACGCAACCGCGTTTTAGTCAAAACAAGACGATAACAGACTAATAATAAGATACTATCTGACTGAATTCCAAGTTCCGTCTGGACTTGGTAAATAAATAGAAAAAAGAGAGATAATATAAAAATGTGAACCTTTAAATAAAGAAAACGCCTATGAGAAATTAAAGAAGCCTTCGGAAATAGTCTGACTAATCCGAACTATATGATTCCCTTACCCTAATTTTGAAAAACTGGTTTAATTAACAAAATCATCAATCACTTATGAATGAAGATCGCAAAAAACGAGGACTTGCCAATGGTAAGTTCTTTACGGCGGTGGCAATCTGTGCTCTGTTTTTAGGCAGTGGCAACGTGATGGCTGCCCAAACAGCATCCAACGACTCACAAGGAGTACAAGAACAGATGCAATCTATCTCTGTAACTGTCACAGTTGTAGATACAAAAGGTGAACCTATTATTGGTGCCAATGTCATTGAGAAAGGTACGACCAATGGTGGCATTACGGATTTGGATGGAGTTTCCAAATTAAATGTAAAGCCCGGTGCTATTCTGCAAGTATCATTTGTGGGATATACTACTCAAGAAGTTAAGGCAACTTCGGTAATGAAGGTTGTTTTGAAAGATGATACGGAATTGTTGGATGAAGTTGTCGTAGTAGGTTATGGTGCACAGAAAAAGGTGAACCTGACCGGTGCGGTGGCTAATGTAGATGTCCAAGAGGCGATTGCAAGCCGTCCGGTAACAGATATTGCAAAAGCTTTGCAAGGTATAACTCCTGGTTTGAGTATCACGACTAATGTAGGAGGTATTGGCGTTGATTCTAATATCAAGTTGCGTGGTGCTACTGGTTCTTTGAGTGCTACGGAAGGGACAAGTCCACTGATTTTGGTGGATAATGTGGAAGTTCCCAGTTTAAGTTTGGTGAATCCGGACGATATTGCCAGCATCTCTGTCTTGAAAGATGCTGCATCTGCTTCTATTTATGGTACACGTGCTGCCTGGGGGGTAGTCTTGATTACGACAAAGACTGGTAAAAAAAATGATAAACCGCGTGTTACCTACTCTAATAACTTCTCTTGGAGTACTCCGACTGTGATGCCACAAGTCGCTAAAACCTATGAGGGAGCACAAGCTATGTTACTGGCTGCCAATAGAAGCGGCGCTTCTACTGTAAGTTCGATAGGATATAATGTCGATGAAATTGCAGTTCAGAAGATGAAGGAATGGTACAACACTTATGGTGGAATGTCACAATCGGAATTAGGCGAAATGCAATTAGGTAGAGATTTTGAAGAACGTGGTGGCAAGTATTATTTTTATCGTCAGTTTGATCCGTTAGATATGTTTATGAAAGATTGGACTCCCCAACAGAAGCATAATCTTTCTGTCAGCGGCGGTAGTGATAAGACAACCTATAATATTAGTTTAGGCTATTTGAATCAACAAGGTATTTTAAAGGTTAATACAGATGAGTATGACCGTTATAATTTCAATGCCAATGTCAATACACAGATTCGTGACTGGTGGTCTGTGAGAGCAAATGTTATGTTCTCTCGTTCCACAAAATCAGAACCATATCAATACACAAGTGGTTATACAGACGTTTGGTACTATTTGTTGCGTTGGCCTTCTTTCTATCCTTATGCTGATTACCAGGGGATTCCTTTCCGTTCAGCTATGACTGAGATAGCACAGGCTAATCGTGAAAGTTTAACTAATAACTTTACTCGTGTTAATTTAGGAACTACTATTAATCCGATTAAGGATTTGGCCATTAATTTTGACTACACTTTCGCTCTACTTAATGATTATCAGAAGCGTAACGGTGGTGAAGTTGGTGGTTGGGATATGTTCAACAGTAGTAATCCTTTGACTTATAATTCAAGTTTTTATGGTGCTACCCATAATCGTGTAGTTGAACGTAGTCGATATACAATGTCCAATACTTTCAAAGCTTATGCCACTTATGAAAAATCTTTTGTACAAAAGCACAACTTGAAAGTGATGGTCGGTATGGATGCTGAAACCCGTGAAAAACTGGGTCATAGTTCAGACCGACGGACATTAGTGAACTTTGATAAACCGGAAATTAATCTGGCCATTGGTGATCAGTATGTAGATGGTACTACCTATCATAATGATTTTGCGGCAGCCGGTTTCTTCGGACGTATTAACTACGATTATATGGGTAAATATCTTCTTGAGGTGAATGCACGCTATGATGGTTCTTCTAAATTTCCCTCGGGAGATCAATGGGCTCTGTTTCCTTCTGTTTCTGCTGGATGGCGTTTAAGTGAAGAAACTTTTATGAAATGGGCAAAACCAGTTCTTTCTGATTTTAAAGTACGCGGTTCTTGGGGTACAATTGGTAATCAGGATGTAGCTGCCAACTCTTTCCTTTCTGTAATGTCTGTAAATAAGTCCTCGGGCTGGGTGATTGATGGTAAGCAAGTACCTTATATTGGTATTCCTTCCGTTGTTTCTCCGTCATTGACTTGGGAACGTGTTACTACTATTGATCTGGGTTTTGATGCCCGTTTTTTCAATAATGAACTTGGTGTCAGTTTTGACTGGTATCAGCGTACTACTTCTGATATGCATTCACCAGGTGAAACATTGCCTTCTACTTTCGGAAGCACAACAATGCCTAAGGTTAATTCCGGGGAATTACAAGGACGCGGCTTTGAGTTGTCAATAGATTATAATAAAAGATTTGCTTGTGGGCTTGGTTTAACAGCACGTGCAACTTTATCTAAGATTCGCGAAAAGATTACGAAGTATAACAACCCGAATAAGAATATTTATGGTAACTACGAAGGCAAGATTATAGGTGAAATCTGGGGATATGAGACAGATCGTCTGTTCCAATATGAAGACTGCTATCAAGATGCAGATGGAAAATGGTTTATTGATACCAATAAAGTACCTTCGCAGGCATTGTATGAAACCGGTGCATTCAAATATGGTCCGGGTGATGTAAAATATAAAGATTTGGACGGTAATGGTGAGATTACTTATGGTGAACAGACTTTGGAGGATCATGGTGACTTGAAACGCATTGGTAATACTTTACCAAACTTTGAATACGGTTTCTCTGTAGCATTGACATATAAGGATTTTGACTTCAGCACATTCTTCCAAGGTATTGGCTCAAGAGATGTATGGGCTGTTGGGCAAACTGGTATTCCGGGATTTATGCCAGGCGAAGGGTGGTTAGAGCATCAGATGGATTATTGGACTCCTGAAAATACAGATGCATTCTATCCTACACCGACTTCTCACTCTTGGATAAACAACGGACAGAATTTCCTGCGTCAAACTCGTTATTTGCAGAACATGTCATATTTGCGTTGTAAGAATATTACATTAGGTTATACTGTTCCGGAAAAATGGATGAAAGTAATAACTTTTACAAGTGGTCGTATTTATGTTAGTGCGGAAAACTTGTTCGAGTTTGATCACACTAATATTCCGGTTGACCCTGAAACGACAGAGAAAGCTGCTGCTTCTAACGGTGAGTACAAATTTGGTAAGAGTTATCCGTTTATGAGATCTATTTCATTTGGTGTTCAACTTACATTCTAATAAAATTATGAAAACAAAAATATTTGCAGTTTTAGCATTGGCTGCTGGTCTCTCTTCCTGCTCGGACTTTCTGGATCGTCCGCCTATGGATCAGATAGAGAATAGTGCAGATTTCTATAATAGTGAGAATAATATTCGCTCTACGATATATGGATGGTATGATATTTATTTTACCGGTTATCAAAGCGGTTGGGTGAAATCGGATTTTTTCGACGGAACTAATGTTGCTAATTGGGTAGATGATTTGGCGCAGAAAGAAGCGACTTTCTTTACAAATACAGCCCCTGCAACTAGTGCCGACTGGTCTTTTGCAAACGTTCGCCGTATTAACCTTGTGTGTGACGGACTTGTAAATTCCACCTTGCCTGAGAGCGTTAAGAACCATTGGATAGGCGTAGCACGCTTCTTCCGTGGTATGGAATATGCTCGTTTGGTAAGGATGTTTGGTGATGTTCCATATTATGACCATGTTGTAGATAATACGGATGAAAAAGCTCTTTATAAAGGGAGAGATTCCAGAGATTTTGTAATGGATAAAGTGTTGGAAGACTTGGAATTTGCTGCAGACAATGTAAAAGAGGCTGATGGAACAGATGGGCTTTGTGTAAATCGGCATGTGGTGAATGCTTTTGAGTCTCGTATTATGTTATTTGAGGGAACCTGGCAGAAGTATCGTGAGGGAAATACAGAATTGGCAAAGAAGTATTTAGAGGCTGCAAAGACTGCCGCGAATAGAGTAATGTCTGCGCAAAAATATAAAATTTCTAGTGATTACAAAGCATTGACTATTTCACTGGACTTGGCTGGTAATCCTGAAATGATATTATATCGTTCTTATGTGGAAGGTATTCTTACTCATGCTGAAATGTCATGGCAATCAGAACAAACATTGGGCAATGGACCTTCTAAGGATTTGGTTGATAGCTATTTGACAACTAATGGGTTGCCTATTCATCAAGACGGAAATACAGTATTTAAAGGTGATAAGGTTTTCAAGGATGAAATGACTGACCGCGACCCACGTTTGGCAGCCAATATTGATCTTGAAGGTGTACGTTTAAATGGTATTGCAGGTGCGGTATATGGTATTGGAGGTTATTTTGGTACTCGTTTTGTTAACGAAGATTTATTCAATACTGCTGCAGGACAGAGTAATACTAATACAACCGACGCACCTATTATGAAACTGAATGAGGTGCTATTGAATTATTTGGAGGCTGCTGCTGAATTAAATGATATGGGAGCTTATACCTTGTCACAAAAAGATTTGGATATTACAATTAATGAAATTCGTAAGAGGGCTTCTGTAAACATGCCTGCTGTTACATTAAGTGGTAAGAACTTTAGTGTGAATGGGGTGATTATCAATGACCCAGATCGTGATTTAGGAAACTCCGAAGTGGTTGGTGACTATGAAGTTTCGCCTATCCTTTGGGAAGTACGTCGTGAAAGACGCATCGAATTGGTGTATGAAGGCATTCGCTTCGATGATATTCGCCGTTGGGGAAAATTGCATTATGCGGATATGAAGATTAACAAAAAGTTAAACTTGGGGGCATGGTTGGATAAGGAAGCTTATTTGAAAGAATATAACCAAGCTAACGGAACGTCATATACCATTGATGATTTGAAAGACATTCTTTTGGATCGTGAAGGTAATTCAGGTTATATCAAACCTATCCAGGTTTCTTCATTATTGCGTACTTATGGAGAAAAAGATTATCTTTATCCTATCCCGACAGGACAGATATCCTTGTATAACAGTAAGAGTGAACAACTGGGAGATTCTTCTATTAAGTTAGAGCAGAACCCAGGCTGGTAATAAGATGCATCACAATGGGAGCTGATTAATTGCTACCCATTGTGATGCATGTTTATTTAGTTGAATCTATAATGGCGGTATACTTGCCTTAATATTTGAAAGATTACAAATAGTTGAGTTGTTATAAACTTAAATTAATATTTATGAGAACATTAACGAAGCTTTTGTGGATTTTATTGCTAGGAGTTGTTTTTTCTTGTCAGGACAATGTGATTGACGCAATTGATGCGACGATAGATGAAAAAAACTTTGATACGAAAATGTATGAGACTTCTGTATCTGTGGAAGATGCAAGAAATGTTGCTGAACTTTTTACTGTAAAGGATGCTCCTCGGACTCGCGTTAGTAAATCTGTCAAGGAAATAATTACTATTGAGGGAGAAGTTAATAAGCCAAGTATGTATATTATCAATTATGATAATGAACAAGGCTTTTTACTTGTTAGTGCTACCAAAAACTTCCAACCTATATTGGCTTATGCTGAGAGAGGTAGTTTTAATGCTAATAATAGAATGCCGGATGGACTTTCTGATTGGCTGGGAGATATGAAGAATGTTATTGAGGAACGAGATAAAATGCCGATTGATAGTACTTTTCAATATAGAGCAATGTGGGAAGAATATATACCTGCTATGAAAGATAAGGTATATACGCGTTCTAATATAGCTGAGTTTGAAAATTACATAGCAGATTGTTGCCGTGAATGGAAAAAGGAAGGCTATGGATATATTCCGTTTGCTGGTGCTAGGGATTATTTGCCGGAAAGTATATACGAGCAATTTCGTGCTGTTGCGGAAGGAATGACTTATATTGAATATGATTATAATCAACATGCTTACTTGCGCTGGAAACAAAAAGGTTATGAAGAAAAAATGGGAAATATATTATCAACAACTTGGACACAAGAATCTGGTTTTAATGTTGCATTACCTCAAATAAGTGGTCAATATCCACCTGCTGGTTGTGCAACAATAGCAATGGCTCAAGTAATGAAATATAATGAGTATCCAACTTTTTTTAATTGGAATTCAATGCCAAATAGTTATGCCTCTTCTGTCACTGCTGCATTTATCAGAGATGTTGCAGATGCAATTAACGCAGATTATGCATTAGATGGGACTAGTGCGTCATTATCGGATGTGCGAAATGCATTAGTGTCCAAATATGGCTATTCGACGACAGCTCAAGTTGTAAATCATTCGGCAGCAAGAACTATCGGCAACTTGAGAAAAAAGCAGCCGGTAATTATGCAAGGCTTTACAGATGATGGTAAGGTGGGGCATGCGTGGGTTGCATGTGGATATCATGACATTGATCATTATACAGAATATGAACTATTAACAATGCCAGAGGAGTTCCATCCTGGAGGGACATTCGTTTTTCTTATTTCAGATTCTTATACAACTGATTTTGATATCCGTACTTATTTTTATATGAACTGGGGATGGGGAGGTAGTTATAATGGAATGTATCTTGATACTAATTTGTATTTGGAACGTTCTGATGGTAGCTTCTCTTGGAATCGTAATCGTAAAGATATAGTTGATATTGTTCCTAAGTGAGGTGTTATTGTCTTTTTGATTTTGTCATGAAATATATGAATAACAAATAGTATTTTGACTTAAAATGTTTTTTTTGAATTACTTATAGCAAAATTTGTTCATATGAATTAGCGAACTTACCCTTATAAAAGGTGATAAAAATGCAAGTTCTAAAAAGGGTGAGAGACTGACTTCAAAATGAAGTCAGTCTCTCACCCTTTTTAGAATGCTTTTTCCTTAATCAGGTATTCTGCAATCTGCACCGCATTCAGTGCAGCGCCTTTCTTAATCTGGTCGCCCACAATCCAGAACGTCAATCCGTTTTCGTTGCTGAGGTCCTTGCGGATACGGCCTACGTAAACCGGGTCTTTGCCGGCGAGGAACAACGGCATGGGGTATTCCTTTTCTGCCGGATTGTCCATCAGAACCAAGCCTTCGCCGTTGGCAAATGCTTCGCGGGCTTCTTCTATGGAGACGGGGCGCTCGGTCTCTACCCAGATACTTTCGGAGTGGGAGCGGAGAGCGGGAACACGTACGCAAGTAGCACTGACCTTTACGTCAGAGTGCATAATCTTACGGGTCTCGTTGAACATCTTCATCTCCTCTTTGGTATAGCCGTTTTCGGTGAATACGTCGATTTGCGGAATGAGGTTGAATGCCAGCTGGTAAGCGAATTTTTCAACGGTTACGGGTTCGCCTGCCAATACCTGGCGGTACTGCTCGTATAACTCATCCATGGCAGCGGCGCCGGCACCACTGGCAGCCTGATAGGTAGAAACGTGTACGGTCTTTATATGGGAAAGCTGTTCGATGGCTTTCAGTGCCACTACCATTTGGATAGTAGTACAGTTGGGGTTGGCGATGATACCGAGAGGACGTTCTTTGGCGTCGGCGGCATTCACTTCGGGCACTACCAAAGGTACATTGTCGTCCATACGAAAAGCGCTGGAATTGTCAATCATCACTGCTCCGTACTTGGTAATGGTTTCGGCAAATTCTTTGGAGGTGCCTGCGCCTGCGGAAGTGAAAGCGATATCAACCCCTTTAAAGTCATCATTGTGTTGCAAGAGTTTCACCTCGATCTGTTTACCGCGGAAGGTATATTTGGTTCCGGCACTGCGTTTAGAACCGAACAATACTAACTCGTCCAACGGGAAATTTCTTTCATCGAGCACTCGCAGGAACTCTTGTCCCACGGCTCCGCTTGCTCCAACAATAGCTACTTTCATTTTTCTTTTGTTTTAAATTAAGTTTATAAAAAAGTGAAATACTATCTCTAAAAAGATAGAATTGGTCGCAAATTTATAACAAAATGCTGTATAACACCGCATAAAGTGAAAAGTTTTTCGTTATTTTGCATTCAAAACCTAAAACTTATAGCCTATGGATTGGTTTGACTTCAGCTTGAAACTTCCCATCACCGACCCTACATGGATATTCCTCCTTGTACTCCTCATTATATTGTTTGCTCCTATATTGTTGAATAAGCTTCGTATTCCGCACATTATCGGAATGATACTGGCGGGGCTTGTCATTGGGGAGCATGGTTTCAATATTTTGGTGCGTGACAGCAGTTTTGAGCTTTTCGGCAAAGTAGGCTTGTATTACATCATGTTCCTTGCCGGTCTGGAAATGAATATGGGAGACTTCAAACAGAACCGGGGCAAAGCGCTTGTTCTGGGGCTCTTGGCTTTTATTGTGCCCATAGGCATAGGCTTGGTAACGAATATAGCTTTGTTGAAGTACGGGGTGCTGACCTCTGTCCTACTGGCAAGTATGTATGCGTCACATACGCTGGTGGCCTATCCCATCGTGATTCGTTACGGTGTGTCGCGGCATCGTAGTGTGAGTATTGCAGTGGGGGGGACGGCGGTTACGGATACACTCACTTTGCTGGTTCTGGCCGTTGTGGGTGGTATGTTCAAGGGGGAGTCGGACGGCTTCTTTTGGGTATGGCTTGTCATAAAGGTTATCTTCCTGGGTATTTTGATTGTATATCTGTTTCCACGCATAGGTCGTTGGTTCTTCCGGAGGTACGATGACAACGTGATGCAGTTCATATTCGTGCTTGCCATGGTTTTCCTCGGAGCCGGATTGATGGAGTTTGTGGGGATGGAAGGTATCCTGGGTGCTTTCCTTGCAGGTTTGGTTTTGAACCGGCTGATTCCGCATGTCTCTCCGCTGATGAACCATCTGGAGTTTGTGGGCAACGCCTTGTTTATTCCCTATTTCCTGATAGGTGTGGGTATGCTGATTGATGTGCATGTGATTTTCGGTCATGGCGATGCCCTGAAAGTAGCGGCTGTAATGATTGTGGTGGCATTGGCAGGTAAATGGATTGCCTGCTGGCTGACGCAGAAAATATATAAGATGGGAGGGATTGAACGGGAGCTGATGTACGGATTGAGCAATGCACAAGCAGCGGCAACGCTGGCGGCTGTGTTGGTGGGGTACAACATCATTCTGCCCAATGGGGAACGCTTGCTGAACGATGATGTTTTGAATGGTACCGTCCTGCTGATTCTTGTAACTTGCATTGTGAGCTCGTTCATTACGGAGCGTGCCGCACGGAAGATTGCCATGGAGGAGGCGCATCTGGAAGAAAACCGCTCCGTGGAAGCGGAGAAGATATTGATTCCGATAGCCAACCCCGATACGATTGAAGACCTGATAAATCTTTCTTTGGTGATACGCGACCCGAAGCAACGGGATAATTTGTTGGCACTGAATGTCATCAACGACGATAGTAGTTCTGAAAGCGCCGAACTGCGTGGGAAACGCTATCTGGAAAAGGCTGCCATGATAACGGCCTCGGCAGATGTGCCGTTGAGGCAAATCACGCGTTACGACTTGAATATCGCTTCGGGCATTATCCATACAGCAAAAGAATATGCGGTAACGGATGTCATTATAGGTCTGCACCGTAAAGTCAATATTGTGGATTCATTCTTCGGTATGCTGACGGAGAATCTGCTGAAGGGCTTGCATCGCGAGGTGATGGTTTCCAAGTTCCTGATGCCCATTAACACAATTAGGCGGGTGATTGTGGCGGTACCTCCGAAAGCCGAGTATGAGGCGGGATTCCTGAAGTGGGTGGAACATTTCTGCCGGTTGGGGAGTACTTTGGGCTGTCGGGTGCATTTTTATGCCAATGAAGAGACTACCGCCCATCTTCAAGGGCTGGTGAAAGCCAAATATGGACAGACATTGACAGACTTTTCCCGCCTGGACGACTGGGGGGACTTACTGATATTGACCGGACAAGTGAACTTTGACCATCTGTTAGTGATTATCAGTGCTCGCCGGGGCTCCATCTCCTATGACAGCTCCTTCGAGAAGTTGCCGGCACAAATCAGTAAATATTTTGCAAACAATAGTCTGATTGTGTTGTATCCAGACCAACTGGGTGAACCGCAGGATGCGGTATCCTTCTCAAATCCGCGTGGCAACAATGAGTCGCAGCATTACGAGAAGGTAGGCAAATGGTTCTATAAGTGGTTTAAGAAAAGCTAGAATGGAAGATTGGAAACAGCGAACGCAACTTTTATTAGGAGATGAAAAAATGGAACGCCTGCGCCGGGCACATGTACTTGTCGTAGGACTGGGTGGTGTAGGTGCTTATGCGGCCGAGATGATATGCCGTGCCGGAGTGGGGCGGATGACGATAGTCGATGCCGATACCGTGCAGCCTACGAATATAAACCGTCAGTTGCCGGCTCTGCATTCTACCCTGGGGCAAAAGAAGGCGGAGATATTGGCATCACGTTTCAGGGACATTAATCCGGCTCTGGAACTGAGAGTGTTGCCCGTATTCTTGAAAGATGAGAACATACCGGAACTGCTGGATGATGCGGCTTATGACTTTGTGGTGGATGCCATCGATACGCTTGCTCCAAAATGCCACTTGATAGCGGAAAGCATGAAGCGGCATATCAAGATAGTGTCCAGCATGGGGGCAGGAGCAAAGAGTGACATTTCGCAAGTGCGCTTTGCCGATATCTGGGATACCTATCATTGCGGGTTGAGCAAGGCTGTGCGTAAGCGTTTGCAAAAAATGGGCATAAAGCGGAAACTTCCAGTTGTTTTCAGCACCGAACAGGCTGATCCGAATGCCGTTTTGCTGACGGACGACGAGATGAACAAGAAGTCCACCTGTGGAACAGTGAGCTACATGCCTGCAGTTTTTGGCTGCTATTTGGCCGAATATGTAATTAAAAGACTATAGTAATAGCACTTGAAAGAAAACTATCAAATAGTAAATAGTAAATTGTCAAATTGTAAATAGCCTAGTGATTCATTTAGAGAATATAACGAAGAGTTTCGGTAACCTGCAAGTGTTGCGGGGTATTGACCTGGAGATAGAGAAAGGGGAGATTGTCAGCATTGTAGGCCCCAGTGGAGCGGGTAAAACTACCTTGCTGCAAATCATGGGTACGTTGGATATGCCGGATGGCGGTTCGGTGGTTATTGACGGTACACAAGTCAACCGTATGAGGGAGAGGGAACTTTCCGCATTCCGCAACCACCATATCGGCTTTGTGTTCCAGTTCCATCAACTGCTGCCGGAGTTTACGGCTTTGGAGAATGTAATGATACCAGCCTTCATTGCCGGAAGAGGACAGCAGGAAGCCAAGGAGGCGGCTACGGAAATTCTTGAATTCATGGGGCTTGCCGAACGGGCCTCCCACAAGCCGAATGAGTTGTCGGGAGGTGAGAAGCAGCGTGTGGCGGTGGCCCGTGCTCTCATCAATCATCCAGCAGTGGTGCTGGCAGATGAACCTTCCGGCAGCTTGGATACCCATAATAAGGAAGAACTGCACCAGCTCTTTTTTGATTTACGTAACCGTTTCGGACAAACGTTTGTTATCGTAACCCATGATGAAGGACTGGCGCAGCTCACCGACCGGACGATACATCTGATTGACGGGGAAATCAATAAAATGGTTTGAGCCTATTTCCCCGTGCCCATTACTCCCGAGTCATTGTCACTGTTGTTTACCTTCCGCTGTGCTGTCTTGAAACTGCGGCCGAACGAGAAGTTGTAGGAAAAGTTCACCAGGAACATGCGGGAGCTTTCTTTTATGTAATTATTTGTCTTGTAGGATGCGAATTTATTCCAGTTTTCGCTTTGTACTTTATAGTTGTCGGTGAAAGGATTGAATGCACCGACTCCTACCCGAAGATTCTTATGCTTGTAATATACAGCTAACATCTGGATGTTTTCTCCTCCCGAGAGGGTTTCTCCCCAGAAATTGTTCCAATTGGTGTTTATCTGCCAGAACAGAGAGAACTGTTTGTAGTTTAATGAGGCTTCTGCCTCACAAAACCAGTTGGTGTAGGTATGCGAGTAGTGATTGCCATGGCTCATGTAATGGTTGACACCGCCCGTAAAAGAAAATTGCAGAATGTCGCGGATGGGTCCTACGCGGAGCATGGCACGTCCGGAGAGTTTCTGCCAGTCCTTCTGATTGTCCCAAGTCTGCACTATTTTGTTGCCTTCTTGAATCTTCTCGTCCATAATGGCATTGGGACGATAGTCATAGGCTCCCCATAGATTGGTATAAAAGATGCCTTTTTTCCACTCGTAAGTCAGCTCCGTATGATAGCACATGTACGACTTCAGATTCGGGTTACCACGACGTATCTGGAATGAATCCACTGCTTGTTCCACATCGCTGAGGTCGCCCAATGAAGGAGAAGCGTTATAGATGTTTCCCTTCCAGCGGAGGTAGGAGTTGTCTGACATGGCATAGTGCAGAACGATACTCGGGTTGAAACTGTAGCTCTCGGTAGATTTGTCCTTGCCGCTCTGATTATAGTAGAAACGAGTCATGGCCACTCCCAGCCGGTAGTTTAGTTTGTCTATCTTTCCACGGTATTCTCCGAATATGTATGTGTTTCCTTGGTGCATATTGGTTTCATAATAATGCCCGTTTCTGTATTCATTGTTGGAGTAGGACTGTGTATGGTTCAATCCAAAGCTCAATGCGTTCCCCTTGGAATATTGCTTCTCGTAAATGACCTCGGCAATCAGGGAGTATTTGTTTCCTCGGATATTGTTGTCAATATCGGTCAATATGTTTCCCAGGGTGCTTTCTTGGTAGAGCCGCTGCGATTTTTCCCGATTGTAGGTTCCTACTACATTGAATACCAGGGTTTGTTTGTTTTTCAGGTCTTGTTGGTAGTACAAATCGAGTGAGGGACGTGTCCAGCTCTGGTCGGTACGGTCGGTCATGTCTACCACGTCCGCTTCGTCATTGGCGTTATAGAGAGTTCCTTTATAATCCCAGTGCGGCTGATTGTTTCCTCGAAGGCGGAGGGTGGCGCTGAAAAGGGAATTTTCAGAAGCCTGCAAACTGTAATTTACGTTTAGGTTGTGCTGGTACATGGTTGCCTTGCTGGGCTCTCCTTTCTCCAGGCGTCTGAGTGTGGTGCCGTCTGCCAGGTGGAATTCTTCTTCATTGTCGCGGTACATGCCGTTAAAATCCCGCGGTCCCATGTAATAGGAGAAGCCGAATTCTGATTTTTTGTGGTTTACTTTGCCGTACAGATTATAGTTTCCCCACATCGTGTTCAACCCTTGGGAAATGTCGGCACCGAAGTTTCCGCCCGTTTCAGGTCGGCGCACTATGTAGTCCAAAACGACTTCGGCATTACCGTAGCGCAGTCCCGGATTGTCATGGTACTCTATACGTATAATGTCGGCAGGGCGAATGGCTTTTATCTCGTCTATTTCGGCTTTGACTCCATTGATGCGTAATTGCAGTTCTCCACCGCCGGACAATCCAATCTCATTGTTCATGGGGTTGACCAGAATACGTGGCAGCATCAGTTCCTGCAACAGATTCACTCCGTTTGTGGAAGTTTTCATTTGTCTTTCGGATGGGAAAACCAGTTTGCGGTCTGCACGGCTGATTTGGCTGGAGCCGGTGATAGTCACTCCTTCCAGTGCGATAGAAGCACTGTCTAATACGATTGGTCCAAGGTCGGTATGGCGCTTTACTCCATTGAGGGTGATGTATCCGGTATTATACCCGATGCAGGAAAGAACAAGTCTGTAATCTCCGGTAGCCGTGTTCTTGAAGATGAATTCTCCTTCTGGACTTGTGGTCACACCGGCGACAAAAGTAGAGTCGATGGTCTGTAATACCACATTGACATACTCTATACTCTTGTCGGAAGCATCGCGGACGGTTCCTTTTATTTCTATTTTTTGAGCAAAAGCATTCTGTGCCATACTGCCCAGCAGCATGGTTATAATCATTAATTTTTTCATATTGATACGATGGTTCTAATCCTTATTGCAGTAGGCCTTCCTGTTTTTAGGGTGTTTCTGCTTGTTAGACGAAATGACTGGTGAAAAGGTTGCATCAGACATTGAAAAATGTTGCATGATGCTGTTATTCAAAGCAAACGTAGTGACTGATTTTCTCCAAATCGGTATCGGAGAATTCCTCGTAAAGTGCAAAAGGTTTCAGACTATGAAGGTCGCCTTTCTTCTTCCGGTATTCTACAAAGGCCTTTGCCTGGTAGAAGTTGATGTAAGGATGGTTGCGCAGCCTCTCTATGCTACTACGGTTCAGGTTGATGAGGCGGATGGCACGAGTGTCGATGGAAAACCAGGACTGCAATTGGCTGGTGTCCAAATGGATTTCTTGTAATTGCGTGATGTTGTAGAATCCTCCCAAGCGTTGCCGATAACCGATGATTAGACGGGCAATGCCGCTACCGATGCCTGGTATTTTCTTCAGTTCTGTGGTGTCGGCACGGTTCAGGTCGACAAGGATTCCAGCCGGATATTTTTCCGGTGCAATTCGGGAAGTAGCAGTGCTGTCATTGCTTGCAGGAGAGCTGTATAACTGGACGGTTCTTGTTTCTGTGTCTTCCGGAGTGATGTGGATATAGGGTAGGAGTGCTTGATATTGTTTTTCTGTCATTCCATATATTTTCCGGAAATCTTCTGCCTCACGGAACTTCCCCCCTTTGCTACGGTAGCGGAGTATGTTCCGCGCCATCCATCCGGGCAGTCCCAGTCGGCAAAAAGTGACGGAGTCGGCAGTATTGGGATTGAAACGGACGAGAGAGACGGTTGTCGGTTGTTTTTGGGAGGAAGAATTAAGTCTGTTGTCCCATTTTTGTTCCTTTTCTTGTATGGATGCGACGAACGATTCGTATTCTGCCATGGCAGTGGCCTGCCGCCGGATTGCTTCATCGGAGAGAGGGCGGTGCTCTCTTTGGTATATATAAATATACCCGGAGAGAAAGACGAGAATGATGCCGGTAATCAAAACCAGTATTCCGCGCCTTTCTCCCCGGGAGAAATAAAGGAATTCTTTAAAGGGGTTCTGCATGATGGCTTATTTCAGAAAACCCAGCTCATTGATAAAAATCAATGCAATTCCTATCGGGGCAATGTATTTCAGGATGAATATCAATAGTTTGTAGACGGCTACTCTCAGGGTACCGTTGTTGCTGACTTCTTCCCATACGATTTTCTTGTCTAGATACCAGCCTATGAAGATGGAAATGAAGAAACCGCCTAACGGTAGCATTAGCTTGGCCGTTACAAAGTCGAACAAATCGAATAGGTTTAGCCCGAATACGGTATAGCTTTTGCCGATACCGAGAGACAGTGAGCAGAATACTCCTAAGAAAATACAGCCCGCTGTCACGTATCTGGCTGCCTTGCTGCGTGAGAACTTGAACTCTTCATGTAGATAGGCAGTTACCACTTCGTGCAGGGAAATGGTGGAAGTAAGTGCTGCCAATGCCAGTAGGATATAGAACATCAGAGACAGCAGTATCGCCAGCCAGGGAATATTGCCGAACGCTTGCTGAAAGACATTAGGTAGGGTGATGAATAGCAGACTGGGACCCGCATCCGGTTTGATGCCTACAGAGAAGGCGGCAGGGAAGATGATGAATCCTGCCAAAATGGCTACCATGGTGTCGATAGCGGCCACGTTGAGTGCCGTTTTGGGCAGGTTCGTATCATTGCGGAAGTAAGAAGCGTATGTACAGAGACATCCCATCCCCAAGCTCAAGGAGAAAAATGCCTGGCCCATGGCTCCAAGGAACACATTGCCGTCCACTTTGCTGAAGTCCGGTTTCAACAGGAATTCAATGCCTGCTCCTGCTCCGGGCAGGGATATGGAGCAGATGGCAAGGATTATCAATAGGACAAATAGCATCGGCATCATGATTTTGGCTGATTTTTCAATACCTTTTTCCACTCCTTTGACAATGATGAGATGGGTGGCCAGCAGGAATAGCACCAGCCAGATGACCGGACGCCAGGGGTTGCTGACAAAGCTGTTGAAGGATGCGATGAAATCGGCTGCCGACTTCCCGGCAAAACTGTTGGTAGCCGCTTCGCCGATAAACTCAAGCGTCCATCCTGCCACAACGGAGTAATATCCCAGAATAAGGAATCCGGCCAGTACGCCCATACGTCCTACCCAGCGCCAATGCGTGCCGGGTGCCAATTTCTGATAAGCCCTTGCCGTATTGGCACGCGAGCGCCTGCCGATGAGGAATTCTGCAATCATGATGGGGATGCCGAGAATGAGCACGCAAACCAGGTATACAAAGATAAATGCCGCACCTCCGTGATTCCCGGTCTCAAACGGGAAACGCCAGATATTGCCTAAACCGACTGCGGAGCCTGCCGAGGCAAGTATGACGCCTAATTTGCTTCCGAAGTTGGCTCTGTCACTTTTTGTCATAAAACGTAGATTTTTCTTTCAATTCGTTATTAATACCAGCTAAAACATGCAAATATAGAAAATGTTCTGTACTTTTGCGCACAGTTCGTTGATAATTTGGTATATGCTATATTATATTAAGAAATATCCGGTGTCGCTTTTTATTATTCTGACGGTGATTTATCTTTCATTCTTTAAACCGCCTTCTACAGAAATAAGCAAGATTCCCAATATAGACAAGGTGGTGCATATCTGTATGTATTTCGGCATGTCAGGAATGCTGTGGCTGGAGTTTCTTCGCGCTCACCGGAGAGACAACGCCCCTTTATGGCATGCATGGGCAGGGGCGTTTGTCTGTCCCGTTTTGTTCAGCGGAATGGTGGAGTTGCTGCAAGAATACTGCACGACATACCGTGGTGGAGACTGGCTGGATTTTGCGGCCAATACCACGGGAGCGGTGCTTGCATCAATGGTCGGCTATTTCATTTTAAGGCCAAGGATGAAATAGGATTATAAGTATTCAACTACGGAACTTAGCTTGATGCCGTTCGACCCTTTTATCAGAATTGTTTTCCCGCAAGGTTTCTCTCTTTGCAGCTCTGCGATGAGTGCGGTTACATCGGGATAACTCTGATAAGAGTGGCGTGTGGCGGCAAACAATTCCCCTACAAGAACTACATCCTTGAATCCGCATTCTTCCAGATAGTCTGCAATCTTCTGGTGCTCGTCGGCACTGTCTTTACCCAACTCCCGCATATCTCCCAATATCAACATTTTGTTTTCGGCCTGCATGTTCCGGAAGTTACTAATGGAAGCCATCATGCTTGTGGGATTGGCATTATAGGCATCGATAATCAGAGTGTTGTCCGCTGTTTTTTTCAGTTGTGAACGGTTGTTTTGCGGGGTATATCCGGCCAGTGCCTTGTCTATTTTCTCCGGTTCCACACCAAAAAAATGTCCGATGGTGACAGCTGCCAGAGCATTGGGGAAGTTATATTCACCGATAAGCCGGGTTTGTACTTCGTGATATTTGCTTTCGTTGTCCGTTTTCCACTCGAAGGTGAGGTAAGGAGAATTGCCGGTGACGTGTCCGTTGATGTACAGCCCGTCCTCACTGCCGTAGGCAATCTGGTGGAGTCCGTAGGCTATCTTTTTCAAGTAGGGGTTGTCGTTATGGATAAAGATGGTAGCTTCTTTCCGCGTCCGCAGATAGTCGTACATCTCTCCTTTGGTCTTGATGATTCCTTCAAAAGAGCCGAATCCCTCCAGATGGGCTTTTCCTACGTTGGTAATGATCCCGTAGTCAGGTTCGGCTATCTCTACCAGCTCCTTGATGTCTCCCGGGTGGCTGGCACCCATTTCCACCACGGCAAGGTCGTGTTCAGGGCGCAGGCGGAGCAAGGTGAGGGGAACACCGATGTGATTGTTCAAATTTCCCAAGGTATAGAGCACGTTGTGAGTTTGCGAAAGTACGGTGGACATCAGTTCCTTGGTAGTAGTCTTTCCGTTTGTACCCGTAATGCCGATGATGGGTGTACGCATCTGCCGACGGTGGTAATTGGCAAGTTGTTGCAAGGTTTTCAAGCTGTTTTCCACCACGATGTATCGTGTATCGCCTTCAGGGGCATAGGCTTCTTCGTCCACTATGGCATAAGCACTTCCGCTTTCCAGCGCTCGGGCGGCAAAGGCATTTCCGTTGAACGACTCGCCTTTCAGCGCAATGAATAAAGAGCCTTGGGGGCAGTTACGGCTGTCAGTAGTGACACTGGTGCATGTTAGGAATATCTGATGTATAGCTGTTATATCCATGACTTTATAATTAAATCAATCTGTGTGAATCTGTGTAATCTGTGGTAAACCATCGTGCAAAGATATAGTTTTAATCCTCTCCCTTCCCGGGTACAAGCAAAAAACTTATCAGTTTTATGAGTTTATGTATTTTGAAACCACTTTTTTGTTTACATTTGCAGGTACTATATAGAACAGACTGCCTATGGAAATTACAACTGCCCGATATATAAATGTCAACGGTTCGCTGCTCGACCTCTCTCAACCCCGTGTCATGGGCATACTGAACGTTACTCCCGATTCCTTTTATGCCGGTAGCCGTACACAGACAGAGGCGGAAATAGCACGCCGGGTGAAACAGATAGTTTCGGAGGGAGCGGTCATTATTGACATAGGCGCTTACTCTTCCCGTCCCAATGCCGACAATGTCTCTGCCAGGGAAGAGATGGAACGGTTGCGTATGGGCCTGAAAATACTTTTTGAGATACAGCCGGATGCTGTGGTGTCGGTAGACACTTTTAGGGCGGATGTGGCAAGAATGTGTGTGGAGGAGTATGGTGTTGCCATCATCAATGATATTGCGGCCGGTGAGATGGATGCGAATATGTTCCATACCGTTGCGGCATTGAACGTACCTTATATTATGATGCACATGCAAGGCACTCCGCAAAGTATGCAGCAGCATCCTCATTACGACAATCTTCTGAAAGAGGTTTTCTTGTATTTTGCGCGCAAGGTGCAGCAATTACGTGACTTAGGTGTAAAAGACATCATTCTGGACCCCGGTTTCGGCTTTGGAAAGACAATGGAGCATAACTATGAATTGCTGTCCCATCTGGAAGAGTTCCGTATTTTTGAGTTGCCTTTGCTGGTAGGCGTTTCACGTAAATCGATGATATACCGCTTGTTGGACATTACTCCTCAGGAGGCGCTGAATGGTACTACGGTGCTCGATACCATCTGTTTGCTGAAAGGTGCTGACATCCTCCGCGTACACGACGTGAAAGAAGCCGTGGAAACCGTACGGATTGTGCAAGCCATGCGAAATAACTCATAACTTATAACTTATAACTCAATTCACCGTGTTTTTTGAATTTGGAATAAAAGATTTTATAGATATTCTGTTAGTGGCTTTCTTGCTGTACTATACGTATAAGCTGATGAAAGCCTCCGGCTCTATCAATGTGTTTACGGGTATCCTGGTGTTTATCTTGATATGGCTGGTGGTGTCGCAGGTGCTGGAGATGAAATTGCTCGGCTCCATCTTCGACAAGCTGGTCAGTGTGGGCGTGTTGGCGCTTATCATTTTGTTTCAGGACGAGATACGGCGCTTCTTGCTGACACTCGGCTCGCATCAGCATGCCAGTGCGCTGGTGCGCTTCTTCACCGGCAATAAGAAAGAGAAGTTGGAACATGACGACATTATGCCGGTGGTAATGGCATGTATCAGCATGGGGAAGCAGAAGGTTGGTGCCTTGATTGTCATTGAACATAATTTGCCTTTGGATGACGTGGTGCGTACGGGAGAGATTATCAATGCCGATATAAACCAGCGTCTGATTGAGAATATTTTCTTTAAGAACAGTCCGTTGCACGATGGAGCGATGGTTATCAGTAAGAAACGTATCAAAGCGGCGGGATGTATCCTGCCTGTTTCCCATAATCTGGACATTCCTAAGGAACTGGGGCTGAGGCATCGTGCTGCCATGGGGATTTCCCAGGTGTCTGATGCGCATGCCATCATTGTATCGGAGGAGACCGGAGGTATTTCAGTGGCTTACAAAGGACAATTCTATCTGCGTCTGAATGCAGAGGAATTGGAAAGTTTGTTAACAAAGGAAAGCTAAGGTGTGACAAAATCTCCTATTTTTACGTCATATAACTATGATATAAAAAACAATATCTTATAACTAATAACTGAAAAGGATGGATAGACGAAATTTCTTACGGACGGGAAGTCTGGCGATGTTAGGTTCGCTGGCAGTACCCTCGTTGGCTATGCCTGCGTCAGTACGCGGAGCTTTAGGAGGAGCAGATAATCAGTCTGCCGTAGCTTCGGCAATGGTTCACTTCGGTGTGACGGAGGCTGACTTGAAGAAAGTGATGGCTGCCGCTCTGGAAAAAGGCGGCGATTATGCCGACCTTTATTTTGAACACACATTCAACAACAGTGTGGTTCTGATGGACGGCAAAGTAAACAACTGTGGAGCTAACATTGACTTCGGTATGGGCGTACGCGTATTGGCAGGCGACCAGACGGGGTATGCTTATGTGGAAGGGGTAACTATGGAAGAAATGCTGCGTGCTGCACGTACTGCTGCCCGTATCGCCTCTTCGGGCAAGGCCGGAAAATCTGTAGGACTGACGGAAAAGACAATTACCAAAAGCCGCTATGCCGTCACTGAACCTTGGGAGGACGTGAGTGTCAAGGCAAAAATACCTTATTTAGAAAAGCTGAACGAAAAGATTTTCTCTTTGGACAATCGTGTACGTAAGGTGCAGGCTTCTCTTTCTGACAGTACATCGCACGTGCTGTTCTGTAATTCCGAGGGCGTGAGCTACTACGACTACCGTCCGATGGTTTCTTTTATGGCAGTCTGCATCATGGAAGAGAATGGAAAGATGGAGAACGGTTATGCCGGTCGTTCTTACCGCAAGGGTTTTGAATTCATGACGGATGACATCGTGGATATTATTGCACGTGAGGCGGTGGATAAGACTGCTATCTTGTTCAAGGCTGTGAAACCCAAAGGTGGCGAAATGCCCGTCGTGATGGGGGCTGGCGGTTCGGGTATCTTGTTGCACGAAGCCATAGGACATGCTTTTGAGGCTGACTTCAACCGTAAACGTACTTCCATTTTCTGCGACCTTTTGGGAAAGAAGGTGTGCGATGAGCATATCAACGTGGTGGATGACGGTACCATCGCTTTCAATCGTGGAGCCGTGAATTTCGACGATGAGGGTGTGGAAGGCCAGAAAACCTATATCGTGAAGGAAGGTATCCTGACCAGTTATCTGCACGACCGCATCAGTGCCAAGCATTATGGGGTGGCTCCTACTGGAAACGGACGTCGCGATACTTTCCGTAATACTCCTATCCCCCGTATGCGTGCCACTTATATGGAAGCCGGCAATATGAAGGAAGCGGACATTATCTCCACCGTGAAGAAAGGTATCTATTGTGACCAGTTTACCAATGGCCAGGTGCAAATCGGTGCCGGAGACTTTACCTTCTTTGTGAAGTCGGGTTACTTGATTGAGGATGGCAAGTTGACGCAGCCCGTCAAGGATATAAATATCATCGGTAATGGTCCGAAAGCATTGGCTGACATCACGATGGTGGCAAATAACGATAAGATTGACAACGGTACTTGGACCTGTGGTAAAGACGGTCAGTCTTGTCCCGTTACCTGCGGTATGCCATCGGCACTAGTCAGCAAGCTGACTGTAGGAGGAGAAAGTTAATTATCAACTATCAATTAAAGACATGATTACAGACGACAATAAGAAATTGGCACAATGGGCAATGGAATATGCCTTGAAGAACGGTTGCCAGGCAGCCAAACTGGTGCTATATACAAATTCTAATTCTTCTTTTGAACTGCGTGACGGCAAAATGGACCGTTTGCAGCAGTCTACGGAGAATGGTTTGGGATTGAATCTTTATGTGGACGGACGTTTCGGCTCTTTTTCCACCAATCGGCTGGATAAGAAAGAATTGGAAACTCTTATCACGAATGGTATAGAGTCTACCCGCTATCTGGCGGTGGATGAGTCGCGTATGCTGGCCGACCCTGCACGCTACTATAAAGGAGGCAAGCCTGACTTGCAGCTTTTTGACAAGAAACTCTATGAAGTCAACCCGGATGATAAAGTGGCGATTGCACGTGCTGCTGCAGAGGAGGTATTGGGCAAGGATGAGCGTATCATTTCGGTTGATTCTTCTTATAGTGATGGCGAGGGTTCTTCCTATCGTTTGATAAGCAACGGATTTGAAGGCGAGTCGAAGAGTACCTGGTTCTCTGTCTCAGCCAGTGTATCCATTAAGGGAGAGGGCGAAGCTCGCCCTCAGGATTACTGGTACGACTCGGCTCTGTTCTATGATAAATTGACGAAGACGGGAATCGGTGCCAAGGCATTGGAACGCGTATTGCGCAAGCTGGGACAGAAGAAAGCAAAGTCGGGTAAATATACAATGGTGGTTGACCCTATGAATGTGGGAAACCTGCTCAGTCCGATGCTAAGTGCATTGTATGGCAGTGCTTTGCAACAAAAGAACTCCTTCCTGATGGATAAGCTGGATACGAAAGTGGCTTCCGACCTCTTCACGTTGCGTGACGAGCCGCATGCTATCGGTGCAAACGGTTCACGCTATTTCGATAATGAGGGTGTGGCTACCGAACCCCGCACTGTTTTTGACAAAGGCGTGCTGAAAACTTATTTCATCGATACCTACAATGGTAAGAAGATGGATATAGCTCCTACTATCAGTGCACCTTCACGTCTAATTCTGACACCGGGCGATAAGGACCTGAACGGATTGGTTGCAGATATTAAACAAGGCATCTTGGTTACGGGCTTCAATGGCGGTAACAGCAATAGCAGTACCGGTGACTTCTCTTATGGTATAGAGGGTTTCCTTATTGAAGACGGCAAGCTGACACAGCCCGTCAACGAAATGAATGTGACGGGTAACATGGTTACTTTATGGAATTCCTTGGTTGCTGTGGGCAATGACCCTCAACCGAACCGTTCATGGCAGATTCCTTCGCTGGTATTTGAGGGAGTCGACTTCAGCGGATTATAATGCTAGTTCAACATCAGGCTCATATATGGGCTTGATGTTGCAAATATTTTTTCGGTGAGTTCACCGATTGTAAGTGCCAAGTGGCTGCCCGGCAGACGCTTGGCACTATTCATATATTTACCATTGTTCAGGTAGTAGTAGCCGTTATTGGCACTGACCTGCTCATCGGTGAGATGAATGCTGAGTTCCAGTTCCGGATGGGCCGTAGCATAGAGTTGCAGCATGGTTTTGGCATTGATGATGCGTGCCATGCCCAAAAGTTGGCTTTCACCGGTAGCGGGAGGAGTGAGAACCCGGATGGACGGGAGATTCAAGCTTTGGCAGATATGTTGAAGCAGTAAAGTTTTTGTTGCGGGAGTATCCGACACGATTTCTCCAATGCGCCAGTTGGCTTTCCCTATCGGATAGGTAATGGCCAAAGCCGTGATTTCCTCCCCATTGCTCAATGTGCAAACGAAGCCCTGCCCCAGTTGTAAATCGGCAATAATAACCTGGAAATCCTCTTCCGTATGCTGGATGCAGCAAGGGCGCTCCCGCAATTTCCGGTCGAGATATTCATATCTTTTTTCAGTATATTCGGCAGACATTTCCAAAGTAAGGCCCGTATCGGCTGTCGGTGTACCGGAAGCGATAAAAGTCTCTTCGGCATAGCGGAATACGGGTGCATAACCACTGCGGGCATAGTAGTCGAACAGCCACGGCTCTGCCGGTATCAAGGTGGATAAGGCGACATTATTGTGTAGCATCCGTGCAAAGGCTTGTGATAACAGCTCGTGCATTACGCCCCGGTTACGGTAATCAGGGTGTGTGCAGGCGCCGGATATATAGGCCGTATGAATATCTTCTCCTTCGAACGTCATAGGATAAGGCAACATCTGTAGGGCGGCAATCACTTCTTCGCCGCTTTGGATGGCAATATTGATATCATTGTTGTAGCGGAGCCGAAAATACAGTTCAGTAAATTCCTCGCTATCATTGAAACAGAGCTTCCATAAGTTCTTTACCTTTTCCCGTATCATCAATCCCTTATCCTTTTAATCCTTAATCTCTAATCCTTACTCTCACCATTTGATAGCTTCCACCGGTTCATCTTTCAGGCATGCCACGTATTTTTCCAGAATAATGGCAGGCTGGTACGAAAGTTTGGCCTTGCGCAATCCTTCAATACCCAAATCCTCTTCACGGTTGAGGTAGACATATTGTTCGGGGATATGGTTGGCAAATTCATAGTTAATCATTGCGTACGCTCCGTCTATGCTGGTGTCGGCCTTTTCCACATGTACTCCGAAGGTATCTTGGTTGATGGGCATTCCGAAAGTGAAGGCGGCAATTTTGCCGTCTACATGCAGGATGCCTCCGGTCAATCCCAGTTCTTCAAAATTGTGGAGGGCGTAGACCAGTGCGCGACGTTCGTTGCCCGTTCCTTCATGCTGGTCGCAGTTGTTGGCCTTACACCATTCGGCTTCCAGGTCCAGACATTCCTGGATGCGGTCGGGAGTGATGGGAGTATATTCGTAATTATAGGTGCGTTTGAATTTGTTGACATGATTCCGTTTGGACTGGAATTTCTTTCCGGCAAGCGTGGCGAGGTCTGTACGCAGATAGAGGTAATCGGCATAGTCCCGGTCTGCTGTGAACTGGAATTTTCCGGGCATGAAGGCTTCCAGTTCCGAGCACATGCCCGAACATATTCCCAGCAGGCAGAAAGGTTCCCCTTCCCGGTGTGCGTCTTCGACCAGTGCGTCCAGTACTTTTGTCAAATCTCCGTTACCTATCGGCATCATGTACACCAGTTCATCGTTTGCCCAGAATTTCAGCAGGAGGAAGCCGTCCATGATGGCAAACTTTGTATTGTATAGAAAACGCCAGCTGCATAGGTTGGAGAATGAGAGGTCACAATTCCGTCGCGGACTGTTCTGTGTATAGGAAGTAATCAGTTCTTTGTCTTGTAATTCGATATCTTTAAATGAAATCATACGTTGTTTTTAGTTGGTTATGATTATAGATAACAAAAATAAGAAGATTTTGTTAGAGTAGCCCTAATAATCGCAGAATAGTTGGGGTCAGCAATGCAGTGAAAATACCGTTCAGGGTCAGGCCGAGGCTGGCGAATGCGCCGTATTTGCGGCTGATGTCCATGGCTGTGGAAGTTCCTACCGCGTGGGCGGCGGCTCCCAAGGAAAGGCCTTGTGCCATAGGACTGCCGATGTGGGTCAGTTTCATGGTCTTGAAGCCCAGTATTCCTCCCAGCAAGCCTACACAGACCACTACGGCGGCGGTAAGTGAGGGAATGCCGCCCAGCGACTTGGTTACTTCCATGGCTATCGGCGTAGTGACCGACTTGGGCGCCAGGGAGTAGATAATCTCGTCGGAAGCCCCCATCAATTTAGCTATCAGCACGACAGAGATAACTCCCACAATGCAGCCGGCAAGTTGTGACAGCATGATGGGGAGCAGCTGTTTCTTAATCGTTTCCAATTGGAGGTATAGGGGGACTCCCAGGGCCACAACAGCGGGTTTCAGCCAGAATTCTATCAGATGTCCTCCTTCATTGTAGGTCTCATAACTGATATGTGTCATCTTCAGGAAGACAATGAGGATGGCAATTGTCAGCAGGATGGGGTTCAGCAACATGATGCCGGTCTTTTTCTGCAGGAGTTTGGCCAGAAAGAAAATCCCGAAGGTGACAGCCAATAGGAAAAATTCGTTTTCTAAAAAGTTCATTTGATTTTACGTGTTAGTTGATGAACCCATCCGGTGACTACAATCACCAGCAGGGTGCTGATTATGGAAGCGGTCACTATCGGCCAGAACTCGGAGGCGATGACATCGAAGTAAAGCATGAGAGCTACACCGGGCGGTACGAAGAAGAAGCCCAGGTTGGCAACCAGGAAGTCGGACATACCCTGCACCCAGTGCAGTTTAATCCAACCCAATTTCAAGAATAGGGTGAGCAACAGCATACCGATGATGCTGGAAGGTAACTTGATACCCGTAAAGAAAACAATCAGTTCACCCAAAGCTAAGCATCCGAAAAGGATGGCGCATTGACGAATCATACTATTATAATACCTATTGTTATACGTTGAAAACGCTGCAAAGGTAGGTATTCTATGTATTGCTTGTTATCGTTGTATCCTGATTTTTTTTATGTCGTTTGTAGAGTCGGGCGGGTTGTTCCTGCCGGACGGGTAATTGTTTGTTGCAGAGGGGCACGTGTGCGTACACATGAATGCTGGGAATACCTAATGTTAAATATTATAATAATTATGGTCTGAGCGGTAAAAAGACCGATGTTTGCAATGTAGATATTGCAAAATTGTGTACTTTTGCGGCGTGAATAACACATACTGCCGATTCTTAATAGACAATTAAAATATCATGCAAAGATTAATTAACGAAATTGTTGAGCGTGCCAAAGCAAACCGCCAACGAATTGTTCTTCCCGAGGGTACGGAAGAGCGTACACTGAAAGCTGCCAATCAAATCCTGACTGACGGAGTAGCCGACTTGATTATCCTTGGAAAACCTGCCGAGATAGAGGCTTGTGCCAAAGAGTGGGGGCTGGGAAATATAAACAAAGCTACCATTATCGACCCGGAAGACCATCCTAAGAAAGAAGAATATGCCCAACTGCTTTGCGAGCTCCGCAAAAAGAAAGGCATGACCATCGAAGAGGCTCGCAAGTTGGTTGTCGATCCGCTTTATCTGGGCTGCCTGATTATAAAGAACGGCGACGCTGACGGCCAGTTGGCAGGTGCACGCAACACTACGGGTAATGTACTTCGCCCTGCTTTGCAGATTATCAAGACTTCCCCGGGCATCACTTGCGTTTCGGGTGCCATGCTGCTGCTGACACATGCTCCTGAATATGGAAAGAACGGTATCCTGGTGATGGGTGACGTGGCTGTGACTCCGGTGCCCGATGCAGAACAATTGGCACAGATTGCCGTATGTACAGCGCGTACAGCCCAGGCAGTTGCCGGTCTCGACCCGAAAGTTGCCATGCTGAGCTTCTCTACCAAGGGCTCTGCCAAGCACGAAGTGGTGGACAAGGTGGTCGAGGCATTGAAGATTGCCAAGGAGATGGCTCCCGATATTGCCATCGACGGTGAGTTGCAGGCCGATGCAGCTTTGGTACCGGAAGTAGGTGCAAGCAAGGCTCCGGGTTCTTCTATCGCCGGACATGCTAACGTATTGGTTGTCCCCAGCCTCGAAGTGGGCAACATCTCCTACAAACTGGTGCAACGTCTGGGACATGCTGATGCCGTAGGACCTATCCTGCAAGGTATCGCCCGTCCGGTGAACGACCTTTCACGCGGTTGCTCCATCGAGGATGTGTACCGCATGATTGCCATCACTGCCAACCAGGCCATTGCTGCCAAAAAGAATGCTGAATAACTTTTAAATCTGATATATAGTATGAAAATCTTAGTATTGAACTGCGGTAGCTCGTCCATCAAATACAAATTGTTTAATATGGACCGGAAAGAAGTTATCGCCCAGGGTGGTATCGAAAAAATTGGTTTGAAGGACTCTTTCCTGAAGTTCACCTTGCCCAGTGGCGAGAAGAAAGTTCTTGAGAAGGACATTCCAGAGCATACCGTAGGTGTGGAATTTATCCTGAACACCTTGACAAGCCCTGAATATGGAGCCATCAAGTCTTTGGACGAAATCAATGCCGTAGGTCACCGTATGGTGCATGGGGGCGAAAAGTTCAGCGAGTCTGTACGGCTGACGCCGGAAGTGCTTGCCGCCTTCACTGCCTGCAACGACCTGGCTCCGCTCCACAATCCTGCTAACCTGAAGGGTGTAAATGCAATATCTGCCATTCTGCCTAATGTTCCGCAGATTGGTGTGTTCGATACGGCTTTCCACCAGACCATGCCGAAGCATGCCTATCTGTATGCCGTGCCTTACGAACTTTATGAAAAGTACGGCGTACGCCGTTATGGTTTCCACGGAACCTCACACCGCTACGTATCGCAGCGCGTCTGCGAGTTTCTGGGTGTAGAGCCGGAAGGAAAGAAAATCATCACTTGCCACATTGGCAACGGTGGTTCCATTACTGCCATCAAGGACGGTAAGTGTGTAGACACCAGCATGGGCTTGACCCCGCTGGAAGGTTTGATGATGGGTACCCGTAGCGGTGATATTGATGCCGGTGCCGTTTCTTTCATCATGGAGAAAGAGGGTCTGGATGCCAACGGCATCTCCAACCTGCTGAACAAGAAGAGCGGTGTGCTGGGTATCTTCGGTGAATCCAGTGACATGCGCGACCTGGAAAATGCCGTAGCTGCCGGTAATCCGAAGGCTGTTCTGGCTGAAGAAATGTACTTCTACCGCATCAAGAAATATATCGGTGCCTATGCCGCTGCTTTGGGTGGTGTGGATATCGTGGTATTTACCGGTGGTGTCGGCGAGAATCAGGCAAGTGCCCGCTGGGGTGCATGTGAAGGCCTGGAATTCATGGGCATAAAGCTGGATGCCGAGAAGAACAAAGTACGCGGTGAAGAAATGGTTATCTCTACCGAAGATTCTCAGGTGAAGGTGGTGGTAATCCCCACTGACGAGGAACTGATGATTGCTTCGGACACGATGGATATTCTGAAGAAGTAATATCGCTGTAATATTTCCCGGTTCCGGCTTCCCGGAGTCCGGATGTGGTTTCGCCCCTGCAAATATGTAATGTATTTGTAGGGGCGAAATGTTTTCCGAATCCTTTAAAATCCTTATCTTTGTTACTCGGTTAAAAACAATAAAGGCAATTTTCCGAATAACTTTAAATAAGAACTGCTTATGAAACGATTAATGTATGTGTTGTTCTTTGTACTGCTGACCAGCGGCATGGCCTATGCCCAGCAGGCGAAGTACGTGTTTTATTTCATCGGTGATGGAATGGGTGTGAACCAGGTGAACGGTACGGAGATGTATCTGGCCGAACAAGAAGGGCGCATCGGTGTAAAGCCTTTGCTGTTCACTTCTTTCCCGGTTGCCAGCATGGCAACTACCTTTTCTGCCACCAACTCGGTGACTGACTCTTCTGCTGCCGGAACAGCCCTGGCTACCGGTGCAAAGACCTATAACGGCGCCATTGGTATGGACGATAACAAGAGTGTGCTTCAGAGTGTGGCCGAGAGAGCCAAAAAGTCCGGTAAGAAAGTTGGGGTAACTACCAGCGTCAGTGTAGACCATGCTACTCCCGCTGCATTCTATGCCCACCAGCCGGACCGTGGTATGTATTACGAGATAGCCCTCGACCTGCCGAAAGCCGGTTTCGACTTCTATGCAGGCGGTGGTTTCTTGAAACCGACTACTACTGCCGACAAGAAAGAGGCTCCGAGCATCTTCCCTATCTTTGAAGAAGCCGGCTATACCGTTGCAAGAGGCCTTGACGAATACAAGTCGAAGTCTGCCCAGGCGGACAAGATGATTCTTATCCAGAAAGAAGGGGCAGAGCCTTCTTGTCTGCCCTATGCCATCGACCGCCAGGAAGGCGACCTGACACTGGCCGAAATTACCGAGAGTGCCATCTCTTTCCTGACCAAAGGCAGTAACAAGGGTTTCTTCCTGATGGTTGAAGGTGGAAAGATTGACTGGGCCTGCCACGGAAACGACCCCGCCACAGTCTTTGAGGAAGTGGTGGATATGGACAACGCCATCAAGGTGGCTTACGAGTTCTATAAGAAGCATCCCAAAGAAACGCTGATTGTGGTAACTGCCGACCATGAAACCGGCGGTCTGGGGCTGGGTACCGGTAAGTACGAGCTTCAACTGAAAGCCCTTGCCAAGCAGAAGCAGTCTCAGGATATCCTTTCACGTTCCATCACGGATTTACGCAAGATGCGCAAGGTTATCAACTGGCCGGAAATGAAGGAATTCCTGGCAGAAAAGATGGGTTTCTGGAAAGAGCTGCCGGTGAGCTGGGAGCAGGAGAAGATGCTGCGTGATGCTTACGAAGAATCATTTGTGAACAAGCATGTAGTGTTTGAGGAAAGTCTTTATGCCAAGACTGAGCCCCTGGCCGTTGCCGCCAAGAAGGTAATGAGCCAGATTGCCATGGTAGGCTGGACCAGCGGTGGCCATACAGCCGGATATGTGCCGGTATTCGCAGTAGGTGCAGGCTCCAAGCTGTTCGTGGGTAAGATGGACAACACGGAAATCCCGAAACGCATAGCCAAGGCTGGCGGATACAAATAATAGACAGTCACCACAGATTACACGGATTCTCACAGATTGGAAGCTCTGATATCAAGTATAAGAGACTAATCTGTGAGAATCTGTGCTATCTGTGGTGGCTGTCTATTTATTCCTTAAGGTCCTTCTTTATAATTTCATCCATCTCCCGGATACGTTTCTCCCGTTCCTTGGCGGATTTTACTTTCTGGTCCTTGTATCCGGTATCTGTCCGTTCGGAGACCTCTTCGCTCCATTCCTCGAATTCATCCGTTGCCGGACGTCCGTGCGGGTCTATGTTCTCTTCGGCAATCGGGTCGTTTCTGTAAATCATATCATCCATGACGCTAATGTTTTTAATGTTATGATGTTACTACAACCATGCCGGGAAAAAGTTCCGGTAACCTTCACTTTTTCGTAATCATTTATAAGAATAAACGTTTTATAGCGCGGGCAGCAGGTACTTCCATATTAGATTCAGCTCTGCCTGCATGTCGGGGATGTTGGCGGTGACGGCAATGACAGCATCCTTGTCCGGCAACACCAGTATGTATTGTCCGTTGGCACCATCGGCACGGTAGGCGTTGTGGCGGCAGCGCCACATCTGGTAGCCGTAGCCCTGCAGCCAGTCGCTTGTCTTGGCGCTCATCTTCGCTTTCTTCAGCATCTCCGGTTTCATGCCGGCGGGCAGTGAGGGCACTTGGCAGGCAGATGCCTCCTTTACCCATTCTTCGGGCAGAATCTGCTGTCCGTTCCAGTTTCCTTTCTGCAGGAACAGTTGTCCCATCTTGGCAAGGTCTTCCGTTTTGAGGTACAACCCCCAGCCTCCGGTATTGATGCCTTGCGGGCTTTCCTGCCACCGGGCGTTGACGATGCCAAGTGGGCGGAACAGACGGGGATAGAGATAATCCACCACTTTCTCGCCCGTCACTTTCTGTACGATGGCTGAGAGCATGTAGGTTCCCAGGCTGTTGTAGGTGTAGAAGGTACCGGGCTTGTGCTCCACGGGGAAGGCAAGGAACTCCTGCACCCAATCGGCGTCCGCCTTTTTGCGTACCGTTCCGGTGGGGTCGGTGTCGTGCCCGCAGTTCATGGTCAGCAGGTCGCGTACGGTCATGGCTGCCAGATTTTCGCTGACGGTTGCCGGAAGCTTGTCGGGGAAGAAGGAGATGACCTTGTCCGTCAGCTTCAGCCTGCCTTCGGAGGCGGCAAGTCCCACGGCGGTGGCGGTGAATGTCTTGCTGACGGAGTTCAGGATGTGAGGCTCATCCTCTTTCCCTTCGCCCATCCATTCTTCGGCAATGACATTGCCGTGTTGCACAATCATGATACTGTGCAGGTCTTGTCCGGCTTTCTTTACGGCATCCAGATATCTGTTCATGGCCTTGTCCAGCTTCGGAGTAGCGGCGGCGCGGGGCAGGCCCTTGGTCAGTTGGTTGATGGAAATCAGCTTTATGTCTTTGTCTTCAATGGCTTTCCGGACGCGGGGGCTTGTCAGCAGGTCGGTCACTCCCTGGCGGTCCAGCGCCACGTCCTCATATCCGATGTGGAAGACGGTTTTCATTTCATCGTTGTCCAGTGCCGGGTGGTCTAAGAAAAGGTAGCGCTGGTCCGGCTGCAACTTCTCCAATGCTTTGATGAAGCTGGCCTCCTTTTCTTCGGCGGTTCTTTTGGGGCCGTCGTACCCGATGTAGGTAAACCGGTAGTCCTTGGAGGAGTCCATGCGGTCGATGGACGGCAGGTTGTATTCTTTGGCGAGCCGTTGCACCAGCTCGTTCACTTCTTTGCTGAAACCGGTGGAGAGCATGTGTCCGGACAGATGGCTGAGTTGCGGAATGCTTTTCAGCGTCGTCTCTATCTGTGCGCGGAACTCCTGCTCTATCTCCTTGATGTCCCATTTCTGCTCCATGATGGACTGTCCCGGATAGGCGGGGTTAGGGAACATCATCGGGTAGAAATAGCCGTTCTCGTCCGTCAGGCTGGGGCAGTGGGTCAGCGGACGCCACTTCACGTTCTCCCACTCGCTGGTGATGACGAGGTGCAGGCCGACGTCCAGTCCCGGATTTTCTTTCAGCATCTTGATGGCTTCCGGATACCAGGCTGCTACGGGCATCACTTCCACGCTGCGGGCAATACCCGAGCGGTAGGTCTGGATGCAGGCTTCGTTGACGGAATGCAGGGCACCGAGATCGTCAATGCGGATGACAAGTGTCGGGGCGCCGGATTGTCCCCATACCGGCAATGCTCCTGCTGCGAGCAGGCATCCGGCAATCATGTTTTTCAGTCTTAAAGGTTTCATGGGTGGTAATGGTATGATGGTTAACAGTTTGGAAATGCGGGTTATAGCTTCGTCTCTCCCTCCACAAAATTCTCAAGGAAGAGGTTCTCGCCGTCAAAGACGGCGTACGAGAAGTAGTTTATCCAGTCGCCGAGGATGAGGATGCGGGCAGTACTGCTCAGCATCAGGTCCAGTTCGATGTGGCGGTGACCGTAGATGAAGTAGTTGATGTTGGGATGGCTTTTCAGGTATTCCTTGGTGTAGAGCACCAGGTATTCGTTGTTTTCTCCCATGTATGCGGGTTCTTTCCCGTCTATGCGTTTCAAGCGGCTGTGCTTGGCCCAGTTCAGTCCCAGCTCCATGCTCCAGCGGGGGTGCAGGGCAGAGAACAGCGTCTGTAGGGTACGGCTGCGGAACATGGCGCGCAGCATCTTGAACTTCTTGTCCGGGTCGCCTAGCCCGTCACCGTGGGCAAGGTAGAACTCTTTTCCGAAGATTTCGGTGGTCAGCGGTTCGCGGTGTATCATGACGCCGCACTCCTTGGTCAGATAGTCGCCGCACCAAAGGTCATGGTTTCCCGTGAAAAAGTGGACTTCTACTCCCAGGTCGGTCAGTTCGGACAGCTTGCCCAGAAAGCGGGTGTATCCTTTGGGCACTACGGTACGGAATTCGTACCAGAAGTCGAACATGTCTCCCAGCAGGTATACGGCCGATGCCTTGTGCTTGATGCTGTCCAAGAAGTTGACCAGCCTCCGTTCTTGGGTTCGTCCGTGTTCGATGGCTCGTGAGCCCAGGTGAGCATCCGAGAGGAAATATACATTCTTCATTTTCAACTTTCCATTTTCAACTTTGAACTTTCAACTGATTTAAAGGAATCCCAGCTCCAGTTTCGCTTCTTCGCTCATCATGTCCTTGTCCCACTCGGGTTCGAAGACGAGATTGATGGTGGCGGAGGTTACGCCGTCGATGGATTCCACCTTCTGGCGCACATCTTCCATGATGAAGTCGGCTGCCGGACAGTTGGGGGCAGTCAGCGTCATGTCGATGGAGGCTTCTCCCTGGTCGGAGACGTCTATTTTGTAAATCAGTCCCAGGTCGTATACATTTACCGGTATTTCCGGGTCGAATACGGTCTTGAGCATGGAGACTATTTTCTCTTCTATTTCAAATTTGGTCATATTCGTAGGGTTTTATATATAGGTTTTCAAAGAACAAAGCTATGGAATTTAATTGAAAATGCAAAGGAACGCCCTCCTTTTGTCTTATCCTGATATAGGTAGACACATTTACAAACTA
>NZ_QTLM01000005.1:0-252241 GCF_003602695.1 Bacteroides sp. AM07-18 | reverse complement strand
TTAAAAAAAATATTTTATAATAGTGTTGCGGAATTAAGGGTTATTAAAAGTCACATTGGGAGCATACTTTAAAAGAAGATTGCATGAATTGACTATCTGATAATAACGTATCCAGGATATAGGCATATTAGCTTGTGTCAACGTATTATAATAATAAATATCATATCCGCCATATCCACCGATACCTACAGTCAGTATTTCGCTACGCGCTTCCCCCAATATATACAAATCATGTTCAGCAGCTCCTCGTAACTGGACATAAATACCATTTAACGCACCCTTCACGTCATCTTCTGTCTGCCAGAAAGATTCATTCGTTATAAAGCTTATTGGCTTAAGGTCTAGTGCATCACAAGAAGCAAATGTCAGGACCATAAACAAAGCTATTGTACTATTTATTATATTTCTAATTTTCATAACTTTACTTTATTAAAATGATACATTTGCACTAAAAATAATATTTCTCGGCATAGCATATCTACCATTATCCTGTCCACCTTCTTCTGGATTAAGACCAGAATATTTAGTAAAATAGTGCAGATTATTTCCCGTAACCGTAAACCGAAGTCCGCTTAAACGAATCTTTTGTATGATATTTGCAGGAACTGTATAACTTAAAGAAACTTCTCTAATGGCTAGAAAATCTCCTGATTCATGATACAAAGAGCTACCTCGGATAGCATTCTGCTGTCCACGATCACCATGCCAATAGAATCTCGGCATGTCCGCTTTGTCACCTTGTTCTTTCCAGGAGCGATTTACGACATCTTTCGTCATATTATTATCACCCTGCCAATTATAATCCAAAAAGCCTTTGGCAAAATTATATATGGTATGACCCAATGTAAAATCAAGTCTGCAATACAAATCGAACCCTTTATAAGATAGAGAAGTATTAATACCCCCAGTCCAATCCGGATAAATATTACCAACATATACACGGTCTTTACTGTCAATCACACCATTACCATCAGTATCTTGCCACTTTGCATCACCACCATATTTGGTTTTATCAGGGACTGTAATAACATTATCTATCGGCTCATTAGCATTCTGTGCTTCCTCATCAGTAGAATATACACCTATCATCTTATAGGCAAACAAATCTCCAATTCGTCCTCCTTCCTGTAAACCACCTTGCCAAGTATGTTTACCCAGTTTAGCATCCCAAATGTACTCACCACCAATCCGATTATTTTCAACCCCATTATCTGGCAGCTTCAATATTTTATTGGTCACCTTCGAGGCATTAAAACCTAATGACCATTGAATAGAACTGGATACCGGTAATATTCTTGCATTCATTTCCAACTCAATACCTCTATTTTGTAAACGCCCTAAATTAGTGAAAATAGAGCCAAAGCCTGTAGAATGAGGTAAAGTGCGATTTGTCAGCAAATTATCTGTGGTACGATTGAAATAATCAAAGATAAAGTTTAACCGATTATTAAAAAAGGAAATATCAGTACCGATATCAAATGTCTTAGACTCCTCCCAACTCAAGTCTTGATTTGCCATAGTTCCCATAGTGATACCTGCATTACCTAAATATTTAGAACCTACACTATAACTACCTTGAGCCGTATAATCCCCCAAGCCTGAAATATTACCATTTACTCCATAGCTGGCACGCAATTTCAGACGCATTAGATTCTCAGGCATAAATGACCAGAACTTTTCTTTATCCACATGCCACCCTAATGACACGCCAGGAAAAAATCCCCATTTGTTGTTCGTACCCAAATTGGAAGCACCGTCATATCTTGCAGATACAGAAATCAAATATTTATCCTTATAATCATACCCTATACGAGCAAAAATACCTTGCATAGATCGCTCTGTAATAGAACTACTCACACTTACAGGAACACTTGAGGCATTCAAAGTAGGAATCAAATCAGTAGAAGCACCTCTACCAGCAGCTGCTAAACGGGCCTCTTTCCTAAAATAATAAGCATAACCAGCTGTTACATTCAAATTGTGTTTTTCATTGAAAGATTTAACATAGTTGAATACAGCATCTGCCTGATATTGCCGCCATTTGTAAGTATCAGCATTTGCATTTCTTGTAGTTATATAATCTCTCGGTCCATTCCAAAAAGCATCCCAAAAAGTATAGTTATTACTGTTCACTTCAAATAAAGAAAGAGCTGGTTTGAAAGACAATCCTGGCAATATAGTCCAATCTGCATCTACTCCTATTGATAAATTCTGATAGTCATACTCTCTTTGTGCCTTGTTCATATGATATACAGCATTTCCCAGATACTGGGCAGCTCCTGGAGCCAGACTACCATCTTCAAATCTGAATTTAGTGGTAGGTGAGGCAGCCGGTGAACGATAGAATGTTGCATCTGCAGCTAATGGAGAACCATACGTAAACGAGTTTGAATAAGTAGTTCTAGCTGAAATTTTCAAATTATCCCGTGCTTGCAAAGAACCATTCAAACTAAAATTATACCGTTTATATGAAGTTGTAATAACAGTTCCTTCATTAGTCATATACCCTAATCCCATATTAAAGGTAGCCTTTTCCGTTCCACCTGAAACTTCAATATGGTGATTATGAGAAAAACCAGTACGATAAATTTTATCCTGAAAATCAGTATCTGAGTATAACAATGTCTTACTCGGATCTACTGGATCTGGCATTGATTTCCACCCTTGATCTAATTTATAGCGATTCTCATCAGTCAAGTATTGAGTAGAGAAGGCAGTATTATTAGTCAGATCATTTCCTGTTCCATAACCTAAATGTCCTATCAATCTTTGTTCGGTAGCTTTTCCAAATTTCGCTGGTGAAATCATACCTTTCCTCATAAGGGTCAAAAATTCTTCAGCATTGGCAAATTCATATTTTTTACCAATATCAGAAATTGTCAGATTATATCTATATTCAACTCTGGTTTTACCGGCCTTCCCCTTTTTAGTAGTAACAATTACAACACCATTTGAACCTTGGGCTCCATAAATAGAAGTAGCAGCAGCATCTTTCAGAATTTGGATGGATTCAATATCTTCCGAAGCTATATGAACCATATTCGCCCTCATAACACCATCAATAATATATAGTGGAGTAGCACCATTAGGATTATTAATGGAAGTACCACCACGGACTATAATACGAGGTTCTGCACCTGGTTGCCCTGAAATACTTTGCACACGTACACCAGACACTGTACCTTGTAAGGCTGAAGCTGCATTTGCATAGGGTACATTCTTCAAAGCCTCTTTATCAAGCTTGGTCACAGATGTCGTAATCTTCTCACGAGACTGAGAACCATACCCAATGACTACAACTTCCTCCATTTGGGTGGCATCCTCTACCATCACTATTTTATAGTTACTCTTATTGGCAGATACCTCTTGAGTTTTCATTCCCAAATAAGAAAATAACAAGGCACGACTATCAACTGGAATACTAAAACTAAAATTTCCATCCAAATCAGTAACAACACCTAATGAAGTTCCTTTAACTTGTACAGCTACCCCCACCAATGGTTGTCCATATTCATCCATCACATTTCCTTTTACTGTTTTCTTTTCTGATTGATTAGTGGATAATACAGACGGAGTATCTTCCGATGCATATACACTTCCCACACTCAAAACAGTAAAAAGGAAAATATAAAATGCCCAATGTAATATCCTGCTATTAGATTTAATGTCTATTGTTTTCATTTTTTTTGATTATTTGTGTTTCAAACTATTATTAGATTCACCACTGTATAATTACTTTCTTCTTATTTCCATTATTCCTCCTTTCTCTATCAATTAACAAAATCTGTTTCTATGTCAGAAACAAAGCACTTTTTCACATCAATCTTCCCATATTTCACCTCAATGAAAGGTTTACCATCTTTTAGACCAACATTACCAAAACCTGTTTCCGTCGACAAAAAAGACGTAAAATCATCACCCATCCTTGAATCAATATATAAAGTAGAATCCACTGCATCATACTGTATTCCAGTCAAAGCTTGGAGCATAGCATAACTAGACATTGCACGGGCATACCATGCCCCACATTCATATTCATTAAATGGGTTACGTACTCTTCCATCATACCGATCACGACAAGTACGGACAATATCAAGTCCTTTCTCAACCTCACCTTCAAACATCAAATGAGAAGCCACTTGATATTCAATACCTGTCCATACCTCATTGGAGTAAACAAAAGGAAGTTGTAACTTTCCTCCTTTGGGCCATGAACATAATAATAAGCCTCCTTCATCACCTAAAGCAAAAGTCGAGCGCTGAGGATTTACATGTTTTCTGAGATTCCTCTTTAAATTATATTTATGAACAGACAATAAATGACTTAATATTTTCTTTCTATCTATAGCCTCGTCCAGTCCACAGACCAAAGAAAGCCATGCTCCTACTACTCCATCAGATAAACAGCCTTTTCCGTATTGATATTTCGGCCCTTCCTTTTCCAATAAATCCAAACCCTCTTTCGAATAATTAGAATTGACAGACTGTACTTTCGTCGGATCAGAAGCCTGCAACTCCTTCCAACGAATATTTTGAATAAAATATTCACCGTCGTACAATTGATTTTCCATGTAGTCAATACTCTTATCTAGCAACTCTCTATATTCTGTCATATCTTTCTCCAAATGTTCACCCATAGCAACAAATGCTTGTAATGCGCCAGTATAGTAACTATTAATCATACCACTAGGCCCCCAAAATTCAATGTCATAAGTATTATGATGAGGTTCCTCTATAACACCTTTCCTTTTAGGATCCCACGTATTAATGCAATAATCAAGACTATTCTGTACGTATGAATAAATCAACTTCAACCATTCGTCATTACCATATATATGCCAATCACGGTATACTTTCATAATACCACCTAACTGCCCATCAGCTGCTGCATGAAAATTATGTCTGATGGGTCGGATAGGAAGTGCAGAGCGAAATGCTTGGTGCCCATTCTTAGCTTGACTAACAAAAAATTCCGTTTCCCTCAGTGTTCTTTCCATTTTAGGAAACAAATGAGGTATAGCTTGAGCATAATTCCAAACATGTGTACAAGAACCATAGCAAGAGCCATATTCATTACCGCAACCTTCCCAATTCCACATCCGACCATCGTATTGCCGAAAAATCGTAGGTGATTTTAATATAGTAAGATTAGCAGCAACAGCTTCAACAACTTCAGCAGGCAAAGTTGTAGCATAAAATGCATCAGTAAACAGCTCTGTTTTTTCTTTCAACGTATTATAATTTTTCATCCAATAGTCTGCGACTTCCTCTATATTTGCAAATCTACTGCTATACCAGGGACGGTATTTATCGGACAACTGAATGGAAGTATCAATATAGCCTGCGGGCTCTCCTCTTTCATTAACTACAGGTACGATAGGTACATCTACATCATCAATCGGTTCCAATCCCTCACGAACTAATGAGAAAGGAACGTACCATGCCATATATAAACGGATTGTCTTTGACTCTCCCGGTTGCAATCTAAACGGTACATACAAGGAAGCTCCGGGAGCATCCGCCATATTAGCAGGATTTTCTTTAATTACCCCACTGCTCATCTCATTCCAGCACATCGTGAATGAGTCAAAAGACCATCCTCTAAACCAACAATAATTAACCTTAGTTTCCGGTTCATCTGTAAAGATTGCAAAATCAGCCTGATGAAACGGCTGCGTTTCTGTTCCTTTCTGTGATATTATAAAACCATTTTCAATTGGCCTAATAGATGCTCCTCCATTACGAATATCTACAAAGTTCTTTGAATTATAAGAAAATATGGCTTCTACTTCTTTAGCATATTTATTTTTAAACGTATATTCAAAACCAGCAACTGGAAGCCCTGAGTTATTTTCATCTGTAGGAATAAATGGATTCCAAACCTTCATTGTCACGTCCATCTTCAGTTCATCGTCACTCATTCTCAATTTGGCAAAAGGGAATTTTACTTCAAAATCACAATCTTTAAATCGAGGTAATCCCCACGTGCCGCCGTATCCTTTTGTTGACTGTGGTTGGCCAAATTTTTTCCAATCCGGTACTTGTCCTTCCACAACAATACTACCATTATCTACCCCTTTCAAATATAATCCGGCAAACATTGTCGGTTCATTCAACATCTCAGTTTTATGCCTAATATTCATATTAGAAATTGCACCACTACCTTCTACACAAAACATTCCCGTCCCCAATCCCCCAATAGGGAAAGCAATCCTGCTCGTATACTCTCCCGTATATTTTTCATTATAATCACGTACTTCTTCCATACTGGAGCAAGAAGCCCATAAACACAAGCAGATACATAGACCTAAAAAATAAAATCCATTTTTCATATATCATTTTTTTAATGATTTATTCCTTCAACATTCTCTATTTTTTCTCCATTTCTGTTCAATCTCCTCCAATGATAACCCTTTTGTCTCCGGCAAGAATAAATACCCCCATACCAAACCCAACACGGCAATAAATCCATAAAGAAAAAATGCACCTGCCGGATTCTCAGAAGTCGTTTGTCCAACAACAATTTCGGTACCTGGTATAGAAAAAAAATCTATAATCTTAAAGAAAGTAAAGGAGACAATGCAATTAAATATCCATACAGCCAATGAACCTATCGAAGTCCCCAATCCCCGTACTTTCTGCGGAAATATCTCGGAAATGACCAACCATCCCAAAGGTCCAATACTAATTGCAAAAAATGCAACATATCCAAACATAAAAACGACCATTAACCACCTTCCGATTTCGCCCAACTGATTAGCATAAATAAAACAAGCACTAAGGCACAAAACAGAAAAGGCAATTCCTGACAGACCAATAAAATACAACTTTCGTCGTCCGATTCTATCCACTAAATAAAGAGAAATCACTGTAAATACAACATTTACAATTCCAATACCTACAGAAGCCCAAATAGCAGAGAGTGTACTTTCAAATCCTGCCATCAGGAAAATCTTCGGACTATAATAAATAACTGTGTTAATACCTACAAACTGTTGAAAAAACATAATACAAACAGCAATCATTAGAGGAGTTCTCAACCAAGGCTGCATCAAATATCGCCATCCTACCGCACTATTCCTATCTTTCTCTATTTCCACCTCCATTTGTCCAATTAAATCATTTACTGTATTTTCCGGTTCTATTTTCTGCAACACTTTCCTACATTCTTTCAACCGTCCTTTACTCAACAGCCACCGAGGTGTTTCAGGCATAAAACACATGCCTACCAGTAGTACCAAAGCTGGTACAACACCTACCCAAAACATCCATCTCCAACAATCCAACTTGTTTTCATCAGCCCAAAAAGTATCTGATATGTATGAAAGTAAAATACCTATTGTAACCATTAACTGAAACATTGAAACCAGACGTCCTCTGGATTTAGCTGGAGCTATTTCTGCTATATATAATGGAACAGTAAATGATGCCACACCTATCGCTATACCAAGAAACAGACGAGAACAAACCAAGCTCGTCAAACCCGTTGCCAGTCCTGACCATAACGCTCCCACTGCAAATATCACAGCAGAAACCAATATGATTTTTCTTCTTCCAAATATATCAGATAAACGTCCACAACATACAGCCCCCAACATAGCTCCCAACAAACCAGCTGCCGTAATCCATTCAACATCATTATTATCTATTCCCCAATCTGCCTGAAGAAATGGAATCGCTCCTGAAATTACCCCAGTATCAAAACCGAAAAGCAATCCTCCTGTTGCAACAACTGTAGCTATCAAAAATATTATATGTCTGTTTTTCATATTATACTTATTATATTTAGGGTTCAAAACTTATCCAAACCTCCTTTTTCACTGACGGATTCGGGACATATAAGAAAGTATCCGGAGCATCTTCAAATATTTTATAAATAGATTTACCCTTCTCAATACCTAAATCATGATACTCTCTCGGAGCCTTTCTTACCAATTCCGAGAGATGATAGTTTGTATTTCTGATCCACTTCAATCCATCACCCTCAAAAACAGGATACCATGCAATACCTTTATGACGACGAATCTCAGCATATTCAAAACCATATTCACGGTCACACCATGCACCAAACACAAGAGATTCATCTGCATTCGTACTAATGGTAGCATGTACCCAATATGGAGGGACCACCACCACATCGCCAGGCTGTGCATAAACAGCATAACACCTCCCCGGTTCATCTGTAGCCGACTCTTGCATGTAAATGACCGCCTCTCCATTCCATATCTCATAAACCTCTGGAGTGGACCATTGACTAAAAGGTGAGACCTTATGAATATGTCCCTGACTGCGAATGGGTTCCATTCCCAAACTTCCTTTGGCATAAGCCACTACTCCAAAAAGCAAATGCTGTTTTTGCAAAAGCGCTTTATGAACAGTCTTACCCACATCCATAGCTATAGAATAGACAATATCCGGTCCTTCACATTTCGGATCCAACAAACTAGACCGGATATCATCCAACCGCCGGTTTTCTACTGTCGGGCCAAAAACGTCCTTACCATAAATAAAACCTAACGGATTTTCTGTTATCCCTATATCAATCCCCTTATCAAAATTATCTTTATGCATGATGTCTTACAAAAGCTTTAATTGTTCCACATTCCATTCCTTCAGACTCCCCATAAGGTTTTATTGTATATTCCTTTATGGCAGCAGGAATAATAAAAGTTTCCGCATAATGGACAACAAACGGAGAAAATTGTCCTATAGGACTTTCCACTATCACCGAACGTCCCTCAATCAGATTCAGAACATTAACACCCGACTCATTCTTATGCAAAACTTTGTCCGTGAACCAATGTCTTCTTGTTTCTATAAATTCCCATTCATGAAGTCCCGTCTTTTCTTCACGCCAAGAATCTCCTTCACCAATAACAGAGACCTTGTTTATCAGTTCTTCTTTCACCCAAGACTCCGTTCTATTCCATTGTATCACATTAGCCCCATGAGCTATATTAATCGGACGCGGTCTGCCATCCAGTCCCATCCGTCCCCAATCCCACAACTTAAATGTAAAGATGTATGGGGTTGCACTAATCTCAAGTACCATGCTATTCCTTCCCGAACAATGTACCGTACCAGCCGGAATTAAAAAATGATCATGCTTCTTTGCCGGATAAATACCTACATACTTCTCCACTTCAAATTCACCAGTCCTTTGCGATTTTTCCAATTCATCAAGCATCTCCTCCGGTTTAATATTATCCTTCAAACCCAAATATACAGTTGCCCCCTCCTTAGCATCCAAAATATAGTAGCTCTCATCCTGCGTATAATGCATCCCAAATTTCTGTTGTATATATTCAGTCAAAGGATGAACTTGTAAGCTTAGATTGCCGCCTTCTATCGTATCAAGAAAGTCAAACCGTATTGGAAACTCATCACCAAACCTGCCATACACAGCATCGCCCAATAGCTGTCGGGGATAAGCAAAAATCAGATCAATTGACGGTATTTCCACTTTCTCATCCCCAAAGGCCAACAACAGACTGTTTTCTTCAGGTACACAGTCAAAACACCAAGCATAATTAGGCATCGTCCGTTCTAAATCGCAAACATCTTTCATCCACTGTCCCCCCCAAGGCCCCGGATCAAAAAAGGGAACTACACGAAACGGGCCATTTACCGCTTTCTCCAATCCCTCAAACATCGCTTTGCCTGTAATCATCTTAGGATGATTGCGCCGATTCGTATCCAAAACATAATCCACCTTTGCCATCAGTATCTTTTTGTGCCTATCGCATATTCTCCAATCTACGAAAAAAGCTCTTTTATACTGCAAGGAGGTTCGTTCTTCTTTGTTGTTGACACCTATATTTGATATTTCATCTTTACGGAATCTGGACTGTATCTCCCATCTTGCCATATCGGCATAAATCAACAAATCAGGATGTTCACAAAGATAGGCCGCACCAACCCCATAGACTATTACAATACCAGACTGCAAATCTTCTATCTGTTGCCGGATACCAGTAACTTTATCGAAATCAAAAAAACATTCCATTGTATACCGGGTCAGATAGCCGAATAATTCATCATCGGTAATATCAGGATAGAAAAAATCATTGATTTTCTCTTCCGGCAACATCGCACTATCTGTATGAACAAATAAAGCATTATTGAATCTACCGGCAAAAGCATTACGTATATCATTCTCAAACACTCCTTGATAGCACTCAATCGCAACCACTTTCAACGGCTTCTCCAGTACCTTCAAACGTTCACTGATACTATCGGTAATGGCAAACCAACCGGAAATACAGTCATCCGAATTATAGGACACCTGCACAAAAGGATATTTATCGTAATTAGCAGAATACTTCATCTTTTATCTTTTTTCTTAAACAATATTCCAAACCATACAAAGCTGCATAATCTCCCAAGCTAGAAACTACCACAGATACTTTTGCACTCGGAGTCCAGGCAAACTTTGACACCCGTTCCTCGATATAAGGCACTATCACTTTATGGCTATTCATGATTCCCCCTCCAAGTATCACCACTTCAGGATCATAAGCATGAATAAAATTTATAACAGCAGCTCCCCATATTTCAATGCATTCATTTCGTACCAATAACGCGTCTCTATTTCCTTGTTCCGCCAATTGGAAGATTTCTTTAAAATCATAATTCTGAGATGACATTTTAAACGAAGGAGACAGGCAAGCATGATCCTTTATAATTTTATGAAGGAAGAATGAAGAGGACAAAGCCTCCACACACCCCTTGTTTCCACAAGAGCATAACCTTCCTTTGTAGTCTACTACAAAATGGCCACCCAACGAACCTGCTTGAAAGTGCTTTCCATACATTACCTCACCATTCATAATGACTCCCGATCCTATGCCCGTACCAATAGTCATCATAACAACGCTATCATATCCTCTGCCGCTCCCATATTGCCATTCTCCAATTGCTGCAAGCCGTGCGTCATTATCAATGTAAAAGGGGGCTCCCCAATGTTCATCCGCCCATCTATCCAAATCAAGCTCCACTCCATCATCATATTTTTCATTCGTAGATATAATAATGCTTTTTTTATTATTTACTAGCCCTGGAAAAGCTATACCCACTCCAAAGAGGCGCTTCACACCATTTGAATTTAGCAGGAAATCAATTGCATTTTCAATCTCCGGCAAACTTGCTGTCATATCCAAATCTTGACGAGAAGGCATTTTTACATAGTCTACCAGTTCTCCATTGCGTAAGAGACCGACTTTTGTAATGGTTCCTCCCAAATCTACAGCTATGATATACTTCATATTCATATTTCTATCAATTGGGGATTGCCATTCACACACTGTAAAGATGCAGAAAACCCGTTCTCCAAAATCACTTGATAATCATGTCCTGCGTCCGAAGGCCAACAAGCAGCGAATGACAGAACAGAATATCCTATATTTGCCACACGATGGGCCACCCCTCCAGGTATATAATGAAGACTACCCGGAAACATCCGCTCACTCCAAACCCTTCGGTTCTGATCCATCATAATCAATCTGCCTTCACCTTCCACTCCCCAATAGTACTCCCCACGATTCATATTGGCATGAAAATGTCCTTTGGTCATGAAATACTCATCACCAACCTTACCTGGATAAATTCTCGTGATTCCGAAATAGAGTCCCCCTGGCGTTCCTTCTTCAACCGGCAGATGACAAGTCACCTCATACAATAAAGTATCAGGAGACATCTGTTCATAAGCCTCACAATTATGAAAAACACCTCGTAAATCAGCCAAAGTCTTCAAACTCCTCTTCACATTTTCACCGATCAAAGAATCCTTTATAAAGAGCAAAGGCGACTCATTTGTTCTCTTATCATTCATCAGCATCATACTTTTAAAATCTTATATTGCAAAAGTACGCTGATATGGAACTCGCTCTTTCCTCTATATTTTCCGATAATTATGGTATTTTACCATTATTCGCAGCAAATGGATAAAACCTTGCAAAAAAAGTAGAAAACCAAGGCTCTAACCACCAAATATTCAATGATAAAATAGTAGAATCAAATGGCTTGTTTAGCCTTTACTCCAAACTGCTTTTGGAACTGCGACGGGGACATTCCTGTCACTTTTTTAAATTGGGATATAAAATTAGACAAGTTAGGGAATCCGACTTCCCCACTGATAGTAGAAATCTTCATTTTGTTTTCCAGTAATAGTTTTTTCGAATAACCGATACGCATTTCGTTCAGATATTCTACAAAGGTTTTCTTGGTCCTCTCCTTGAAATAACGGCAAAAAGCTGTCGGGGTCAATCCAACCAAAGTCGAAACTTCTTCCAACCTAATGGAAGTCGCAAAGTTCTTGACGAGAAACTTGTATACCTTATTAAATCTCTCAAAATCTTCTGAATTTACAGAATTCGTAAATCCCACTGAGGCCAGTAACTCATACTCAGTCGATGTGGCCATCAGCTCAAGAAGTGTTAAAAGATTCGTTACCTTCCGAACCCCCACATCACTCACCGAACTCCTTATAAACCGAGTTATCTCTAATTTCGAATTTCCGGTAAACTTCAGTCCACGCCGTGCTCTCTCTATCAAATCACGAATATTATTCATTTCTGGTAATCTGATAAAATTCGGATCAAATATCTCACGTTTAAAAAACAGACAGATACACGTAGCACGCAAACCAGACTCCTTATCAAAATAAGCATCATCATTACGCCATTCATGAGGGAGATTAGGGCCAATCATACATACATCCCCCTCCTCATACTGTTCTATGCAATCCCCGACAAAACGAGTTCCTATACCTCTAGTTATATACATTATCTCTATGGCCGGATGATAATGCCAAGGTACAATGAAGTGCGGCAAGTCTTCTATATAATAATGTATATGACTGTCTATTGGGAATGGCAGATCTTGGTAAAGTGGTTTCATAGTCATCTAAGTCAATAATTACCGTTAATTATAAAAGCGAATATAGATAATTATTTTATTAAAGCGAGCTATCGTATGTTAAAACTCATAGTAACATCAAAATATAAATATCAATCTTATACCCAAACAAACAAATGATATCTTTTGTATCTTTGTCCCCGCATTTTCACAACCACATAAAATTATAATGAAAACAATAGTAAATGTTCCCTCCCGACAGAACACCATGCGCGAACTGCGGGATTATCTGATGATTGCCCTGGGTATGGTCTTATATGGTATCGGCTGGACAGTCTTCCTGCTTCCCAACGATATTACTACCGGTGGCGTACCGGGCATTGCATCCATCGTATATTTTGCCACTGGATTTCCCGTCCAATATACGTACTTCGCCATCAACTTTATACTTCTATTGCTTGCCCTACGTGTGTTGGGATGGAAGTTCAGCGTAAAGACAATCTTTGCCGTATTCACCCTGACCTTTTTCCTTTCCATTATCCAGAAACTGACCGAGGGTGTTGTCCTCCTGCACGACCAGCCTTTCATGGCTTGTGCCATCGGTGCCTCCTTCTGCGGTAGCGGCATCGGCATCGCCTTTTCCAACAACGGCAGTACTGGCGGCACGGACATCATTGCCGCCGTAATCAACAAATACCGTGACATCACGCTGGGCAGAGTCATGTTGATATGTGACCTTATCATCATCTCGTCCAGTTACTTTGTTCTAAAAGATTGGGAAAAAGTGGTGTATGGCTACGTTACTCTATACATATGCAGCTTCGTGCTCGACCAAGTGGTGAACAGTGCCCGCCAGTCCGTACAATTCTTTATTATCAGCGATAAATATGAGGAGATAGCCAAGCACATCCAGGTATATCCCCACAGAGGTGCAACGGTCATCAACGCCTCGGGCTTCTATACGGGAAAAGAGATAAAAATGCTGTTCGTGCTGGCCAAGAAGCGGGAGTCCACCATCATTTTCCGGCTCATAAAAGACATAGACCCCAATGCCTTTGTATCACAAAGTGCAGTCATCGGAGTCTATGGAGAGGGATTCGACAGAATCAAAGTGAAGTAGAGGATTTCTCGAACTTCCCTTGATTCCAAGTATAAACAATAGGACGGCGGACAAACGGTTTCAGTTTCTCCGCCGCTTCTTTACCCATGTAATCGGTCGTGGTAAAAGTGAATGCCAACGTGGCATCCTTCGCAGAAAGGTCCGCTTTCATCAGCAGCATGTCGGCCTGGCGACGGGCATCCTGATACTCATAGACATCCACCGTATCCGCGGCCTCAGCGATAAAATCATCCAGAACGGGCAATGCCGGCAGGTAGGACGAAGCAACCAGCTCCTTCCAGTCTGTCGTATAGAACTTGACATGGCTGTCGCAAGCCGGAGCACAAACCGTAGCAACCACACAAATCACCTTCGTACTGTCGTTAGTAGGCAAGAGCTTCATCTGCCATGAACTCTGGGGCGTCATCTTCACATGTATATAGTCTGGAGAAAGTTCCGTCATTTCCGATTTACCACCAAAGCTGTTGGTCACCTCAGCTTTCATCTTACTTTCCAGAAAGTCTATAAAATCCGCACGGTTCACGGCGCTAAGCAACGGACATATAGAATCCGGCATATTCTTAAAACACGTCTTGGCTTCCTGGGCCTGCAAATACCCCCATCCGATGAAAGCCAAAATCAAAAAAGCACTCAGTTTTCTTATCATAACATTTTAATCATTTCTTCAAGGAAACGGGCATCTGTTTCATCAAAACTACCCAAATCGTCACTGTCAATATCCAATACTCCCCACACTTCACCGTCCTCACGCTTCAGCGGAACCACGATCTCCGAACGCGACAGCGAGCTGCAGGCTATATGTCCGGGAAATGCATCCACATCGGGCACAACCAACGTCTCGGCTCTATCCCATGCCGTGCCGCAAACACCACGGCCTTTCCTGATGCGCGTACAAGCTATCGGCCCCTGGAAAGGCCCTAATACCAATTCTTCACCTTTCACCAAATAAAAGCCTACCCAAAAGAAATGGAAAGTCTCTTTCAGCGCTGCCGAAACATTCGCCAGATTGGCTATCAAGTCATCTTCACCTGCCAGCAGATTTTTCAGTTGAGGAAGCAAAGCGCGATATTTCTCTGTCTTACTACCAGCATTTATATATAGGTCTTCTGCCATATATCTCTTGTTTATTTACTCCCCAAATATAGGAAGAACATTCCAATCAACACCAAAATGAGGTCGACAGCCTTGCTTTTTAAATTCTTTTCACGGAAGAAAAGCGCACCGAAAAGGAAGGAAACTACAACGCTACCACGACGCACCATCGAAACGATGGAAATCATGGAGTCCTCATAGCTCAGGGCATAAAAATAGACAAAGTCTGCCGCACAAAGGAAAATGGAGATACAGATAATGGTCCAGTCCCAACGAAACGGGGTACTTTCTTTTCGCTTGGGGTACCACAACAGCAGGATAATGGGGCACATGATAAAGACTTGGTAGACATTATACCACGACTGCACCAGCATCGGGTTGAGCTGCTTCATCAGATATTTGTCATACAGCCCGCTGACAGCTCCGGCAACGGCAGCCAGCACGATGAAAAGAATCCATTTGTTATGCTTGAAGTCGATTCCCTCTTTCTTGCCCGAACGGCTCAGCATGAAGAAGGACACTATGGCAAGCAGCACGCCAATCCATTGATAAAGGTTCAAGCGTTCGCCAAACACAACCATGGCACCTACAAGCACCATTACGGGACGCGTCGCATTAATCGGTCCCACGATGGTCAGCGGCAGATGCTTCATCCCGAAATAACCGAATATCCAGGAAGAAAGCACGATAAACGACTTGACAATAATGAACTTATGTACCTCCCACCCCACCACGGGAACATCAAACATCGTACCTCCCAACACCGACGGCGCAAAGGCAGATACCAGAATGAAAGGAAGAAATATAAGGCTTGAGAACAGCGTGTTCAGGAAAAGCACCGGCAGTACGGCATTGTCACGAAGCGACTTCTTCTTGAAGACATCGTAAAATCCCAATAAGGCAGCAGAGAGGAAAGCAAGTAATAACCACATAGAGTCAATTAAAAATTAAGAATTAAAAATTAAAGGGAGGGGGCTACGTTTTTGTAGTACATCCCTCTTTTATTCTAAAAAAGTAGTTTCCGGATAGGCTACGTCCACCAGAAACAATGCATTTCCGGGAACGGAAGTTCCTGCCTGGCAACGGTCCTTCTGTTCGACGACGCGTCGGAAACCTTCAACAGAAAGTTTTCCGCGACCCACTTCGAGCAGAGTGCCGACAATGGCACGTACCATGTTCCGCAGGAACCGGTCGGCCTGGATGGTGAATACCCAAGTCACATCGTCTACCCGGGTCCAGGCGGCATGCATAATCTTGCAATTATTGGTTTTGACATCCGTATGGAGTTTGCTGAAGCTGGTAAAGTCCTTATAGTCAAACAAGGTTTGGGCAGCCTCATTCATCCGCTCAAAGTCCGGCGTTTGGAACAGACGGCAGCGATATTGGCGGTTGAAAGGAGACTTGGCGGTAGTGACATAATACTTATACATACGCGCCGTAGCATCAAAGCGAGCATGTGCATCGGACTTCACGGCCCGCAAGCGGTATACGGAAATATCGGGAGGAAGCAGACGATTCAGCTTATCCGTCATAAAAACAGTGTCCAGAGGAGAATCACTGTCAAAGTGAGCTACCATCAGTGAGGCATGCACCCCGGCATCGGTACGCCCCGCTCCCACGACTTCCACCTCACGACGCAGCAAGGTACTCAGCGCCTTCATCAAACACTCCTGCACACTCACTCCATTCGGCTGGATTTGCCAGCCGTGATAAGCGGTGCCATCATAAGCCAGGTATATAAAATATCGTTGCACGGTCTTTTTTGTGTGCAAAGATAGTGCAAACTTAAGAAGGTTTGAATTATCTTTGCAAGGTTTTCACCACAGATTACACAGATTAACGCAGATTTTTCACAGACATAGTACATTTATAAGATGAGATATTCTTCCAGAATCCTACCTATACTGATAATTGTCGCAGCTGCCGCAACATTCACCTTTGCCGGCTGCAAGAAGAAAGACATGTCGCTCAAGTTGAACGAACCGCGCAACATTCGGGGCGTTGTCAGCTACAAACGCTCGTTCGGAGACTTGAATGAGAAACATCTCAATGTAGCCCAAGCCATCGGCATACGTGTGCTTTCCTCCCGCGAGGAAGCAGAAAAGATGAAGGAGCAACTGCAACCTATCACGACGAACGAACTCTATGCCGTGGATTCACTGACGCATTCCATCCCTTATCTCATTCCGGGCGCCGCCAGCCTACTGGACACCATCGGACACAACTTCCTTGATTCACTGACCGCCAAAGGACTGAATCCAAACAAGATAATTGTGACTTCCGTACTTCGCACCCAAGACGACGTAAAACGCCTGCGCCGCCGTAACGGCAATGCTTCTCCAAACTCGGCACATTTTTACGGAACGACATTCGATGTCAGTTGGAAGCGCTTTCAGAAAATAGAAGACGAGGATGGACGTCCTTTGCAGGATGTCAGCGCAGATACCTTAAAACTGGTTCTTTCGGAAGTGCTCCGTGACCTGCGGAAAGCCGATAAATGCTACATCAAGTACGAGTTGAAGCAAGGATGCTTCCACATTACGACAAGAGAGAAATAAGCGGAAAAGAATTAGCGTTAATAGTATTTTTCAATCCCGCCAAACCCTATTATTATTTTGTTCTCTTTCGTTTTACAGATAAAGTTATTTAATCGCCTTTCAAATTCTTCCGGTCGTTTCCTCGCCGCTTCAATGTATGCGATTCGGATACGTTTATAGGGGTCAGAGAAACTCTGATAATTCTTCCATATTCTTTCATCCTCTTTCAATCTGTCGATTATATCATTTGGAAAAACAAAAGGAACCGACAAGACAGTTCGTATTTTATCCTCAAATTCAAGATGTATCATTTTATGCTCCAGCAACCATTTCAACCTTTCTTTGTTGGCTTGCGAATAGGTACTTTTAGGATTCCTGGGCGTGAAACGCTGAATTTTATGTTCTTTGTCAAGTGACTTTATCGTGCTGTCAATCCACCCGAAACAAAGGGCCTCTTCAACAGCGTCATTATATACAATACTTTTCTCGCTTGAAGATTTAGTAGGAAACACAAACCAGACTCCATCGGCAGTATCGAAATTGTCAGCCAGCCACTTCCGCCAATCTTTTCTGTTTTCAAAATATCTTATTTCTGTTGACATGACAAGCCATCCAAATTACACTTCTCTCCTTATTCTTCCAGCATCTTCCACGCTAGCGGCAGGCAGGCAACTATATCCCCCACCGTCATCCCCACTGCCCCCTGCTTCTTGCAGGCAACATCTCCCGCCAGTCCGTGCACATACGTGGCCAGGCAGGCAGCCTTCTCCGGCTCATAGCCTTGGGCAAGCAAGGCAAGCACCACTCCCGTCAGCACATCACCGCTGCCTCCCGTTGCCATACCCGGATTGCCGGTAGGGTTGAAAAAACATTTCCCGGCAGGAGTGACAATGGCAGAATAAGCACCTTTCAAGATGACATGCACTCCGGCGCTCTTCGCCAGCTCGCGAGCCTTCATCAGGCGTTCGTACGAATTCTGGCATTTGCCTACAAGACGCTCCAGTTCCTTGGGGTGCGGAGTCAGAATACTCCCTTTGGGCAGACGCCCTATATAGTTACGCTTCTCGCCCAGCAAGTTCAGGGCATCAGCATCCACCACCATCGGAGTCTGGCATATCTCTATCTGCTCCAGCAGAGCCGCCTCGGTCTCTGCCGCCTTTCCCAGTCCCGGACCTATCGCCACGGCCTGGTAATCGTCCGTATCAGTAGCGGCGGCAAAGCAGGTGTCGCTGATGTCCAGCTCCGTCATGGCTTCGGGCACGGAAGTCTGCACAATGAAGTTGTTGCAGAACGGCACATGTACCGTCAGCAGCCCCACACCTGAACGCAGACACGCACGCGCAGCCAGCACCGAGGCCCCCGCCATCCCCTGCGAACCGGCTATCAGCAGTGCGCGGCCGAAGTTCCCCTTATGGGCAAACCGGCTGCGCGGCTTCAGCAGGGCAGACACGTCTTCATGCTCCAGCAAGCGGAAGTCCGTTTCCATGTCATGGATGGCATCCTCGCTGAGCCCGATGTCCAGCAACTGCCATTCGCCCACATACGGCTCGTTCTCGGCAAAGAGAAATGCCAGTTTCGGCAGTTGCAGGCTCAGCGTCAGATGGGCACGGACGATATTCGTATGTACGTTGTAGGTGTTGTCCTCACCCATCAGTCCCGACGGGATGTCGATGGACACCACCGTGGCGGGCGAGGCGTTGATGTACTTCACTACGGCTGCAAAACCGCCGCTCAGAGCCTTGTTCAGACCGCTGCCGAAGAGGCCGTCTATCACCACATGGTCCGCCGTCAGCACAGGAGGCACAAACTGAGTGGTCACTTCGTGGAAGTCCACGCCCGGCACGTCGGCCAGCCGCTCCTTGTTCGTCTCGCAGTCCGGCGAAAGCGTCCCTTTCGTATTGAAGAGATACACCTCGAGCCGGTAGCCCTTCCCGGCCAGCAGTCGCGCCAGGGCAAGCGCATCGCCACCGTTGTTCCCCGGTCCGGCAAAAACGGTGAGCGGCGTGTCCGGCTCCCAACGCTCGGCAATGGCACGGGCCAATGCGTGTGAGGCACGTTCCATCAGGTCGATGGAGGCAATCGGTTCATTCTTTATGGTATCTGCATCCAGTTGCTTGATGCTTGTAGTAGGAAATATCTTCATAATAGGATTATCTTAAAATCGTAGAGCAAAGATAGGGCTTTGATTTCAACTGTACAAAGAGAAGACGTTTTTTATCAAGTTGCTTTGTCACCGGGGAAAAAATATCTGCTCCGTAAGGAAAAGTTGTCTTCAATGCAAAGGATTCTTAGAACAAAGCCTTTATTCTTAGAAACAAAAGCTCTATTTCTACAAACAAAAGCTTTATTTACAGAAACACAAGTTCTGTTTTAAGTTTGCGTAGGCTTACGGATAAGTTTGCACAAGCTTGTCGGCAAGTTCCCGCAGGCTTGTCGGCAAGTTTCTAATTATACCCATTAACTTACGCAAAATAATGACTAATTTTGTACCCTCAACATATAATAAAAGCCAAAACAATAAAAGCATATTCAATGAGTACATCCCGACACCCGAAAGGTCTTTACCTTATCTTCGCCACCAGCACGGCAGAGCGTTTCAGCTACTACGGCATGCGTGCCATCTTCATTCTGTTCCTCACCCAGGCACTCCTTTTCGACAAGGAGCACGCCGCCTCCATCTACGGCAGCTACACCGGACTGGTGTACCTGACACCCTTAATCGGCGGCTACATCGCCGACAAATACTGGGGCATCCGCCGTTCCGTCTTCTGGGGGGCCATGATGATGGCAGTCGGCCAGTGCCTGATGTTTGCCAGTGCCTCGATGCTGGAGGCGCGTGAGCTTTCGCATTGGCTGATGTACGGCGGACTGACTTTCCTTATATTGGGCAACGGCTGCTTCAAGCCCACCGTCTCCTCCCTGGTGGGGCAGCTCTACGAGCCGGGTGACAAACGGCTGGATTCTGCCTACACCATCTTCTATATGGGTGTCAACGTGGGTTCCTTCCTCGCCCCGCTGGTCTGCGGCTACTTTGGCGAGACGGGCAATCCTCACGACTTCCGATGGGGCTTCCTCATCGCAGCCATCGTCACCGTGCTGACGGTCGTCCTCTTCGAAACCCAGAAGAACAAGTACCTCATCGGCCCCGACGGCAAGCCCCTCGGCATTATCCCCGACGCCCGCAAGGAGCGGCCCCAGGCAGACAACACCGCCCGGAAGAGTGCCCACGCCAACGGACGGCCCATGCGCAACTACCTGCTGCTCGCCCTGCTCGCCATCGCGCTTGCCGGTTTCTTCTACTGGTGTTTCGGGAGCGATTGGATAAGCATCGGCATCTTCACCGCCTGCATCGTGTTTCCCGTCAGCATCCTGCTGGAAGGCTCGCTCACCAAGACGGAGCGCGACCGCATCTTCGTCATCTACATCATCGCCTTCTTCGTCATTTTCTTCTGGGCGGCCTACGAGCAGGCAGGCGCCTCGCTCACACTTTTCGCCTCCGAGCAGACCGACCGCGTCATCCTGGGGTGGGAAATGCCCGCCTCCTGGATTCAGTCCTTCAACCCCTTCTTTGTGGTGATACTTGCCGCCATCATGCCGGGCGTATGGGGCGCCCTGGGCAAACGGGGCATGGAGCCCGCCTCGCCCACCAAGCAAGCCATCGGCTTGCTACTGCTTTCACTGGGCTATCTCGTCATCTGCTTTGGGGTGAAAGATGTTCAGCCGGGCATCAAGGTGAGTCTCATCTGGCTGACGGGGCTCTACTTCATCCATACCATGGGCGAAATCTGCCTCTCGCCCATCGGGCTCTCCATGGTGAACAAGCTCACGCCCATCCGCTTCGCCTCGCTGATGATGGGGATATGGTACCTCTCCACCGCCACTGCCAATAAGTTTGCAGGCACGCTGAGCGGGCTCTACCCCGAAGCCGGAAAGGTAAAGACGCTACTGGGCTATCGCATTGAGACGATGTACGATTTCTTCATGGTGTTCGTCGTCATGTCTGCCACGGCATCGCTTATCCTCTTCCTGCTTTCAAAGAAATTACAGAAGATGATGCATGGAGTGGAATAAAAATCGTATTTTTGCGGCAACTTTCTAAAAACATCCCATCTATGGATACCATACAAATAAAAGACAAGATGTTCACAGTCTCCATCAAGGAGCAGGACATACTGAAAGAAGTAACCCGTGTAGCGAACGAAATCAACCGCGACCTGGCAGGAAAGAATCCTCTATTCCTCAGCGTACTGAACGGTTCGTTCATGTTTACCGCCGATTTGCTGAAACGAATCACGATTCCCTGCGAAATTTCGTTTGTCAAATTGGCATCTTATCAAGGAGTATCCTCTACCGGGGTAATTAAGGAAGTAATAGGCATCAATGAAGACCTCACAGACCGTACAGTGGTCATTGTAGAGGACATAGTAGATACGGGACTCACCATGCAACGCTTACTGGACACCCTCGGCACTCGCGGTCCCAGGGAGATTCATATTGCCTCCCTACTGGTGAAACCTGATAAGCTGAAAGTTGATTTAAACATAGAATATGTGGCCATGAATATTCCGAACGACTTCATCGTGGGCTACGGGTTGGATTATGACGGCTTCGGGCGCAACTATCCCGACATTTATACTGTAGTAGACTGATACAGACATAATATAGTAAATCATTAAATAATAACTAAGCAAATGTTGAACATTGTAATTTTTGGTGCTCCCGGTTCAGGTAAGGGAACACAAAGTGAAAAGATTGTAGAAAAGTATGGCATCAACCACATCTCTACCGGAGACGTGCTCCGTGCTGAAATGAAAAACGGTACAGAACTGGGCAAGACTGCTAAAGGTTATATCGACCAGGGCCAGTTGATTCCCGATGAGTTGATGATTGATATTCTGGCAAGCGTATTCGACAGCTTCAAGGATAGCAAAGGCGTGATTTTCGACGGCTTCCCCAGAACAATCGCCCAGGCTGAAGCATTAAAGAAGATGCTCGCCGAACGCGGACAGGAAGTCAGCGTGATGCTCGACCTCGACGTGCCCGAAGAAGAACTGATGAAGCGCCTCATCAAGCGCGGACAAGAATCAGGACGTGCAGACGACAATGAAGAGACAATCAAGAAGCGTCTAGTGGTTTACCACTCACAGACAGCTCCGCTGATTGACTGGTACAAGCAGGACGGCAAATACCAACACATCCAGGGCTTCGGCGTATTGGAAGAAATCTTTGCCGATGTTTGCAAGGCTATTGACGCAGTGAAATAACAATAAAACAGAATATGGCTGAATCGAATTTTGTTGACTACGTAAAAATATATTGCCGCTCCGGAAAGGGCGGACGAGGTTCTACGCATATGCGGCGTGAGAAATACATACCCAACGGAGGCCCCGACGGAGGTGACGGAGGACGAGGAGGCCATGTCATCTTGCGGGGTAACCGCAACTACTGGACGCTACTCCATCTGAAGTACGATCGCCACATCCTGGCAGGTCACGGAGAATCCGGTTCCAAAAACCGCAGTTTCGGAAAAGACGGAGCGGACAAGGTGATTGAAGTGCCCTGCGGCACAGTGGTGTACAACGCCGAAACGGGTGAATATATCTGCGACGTCACTGAGCACGAACAAGAAGTCATCTTGCTGAAAGGCGGACGCGGAGGTCTGGGCAACTGGCACTTCAAAACCGCCACACGCCAGGCTCCCCGCTTTGCACAACCGGGCGAACCGATGCAGGAGTTGACGGTAATCATGGAACTGAAGCTGCTGGCAGACGTCGGTCTGGTAGGTTTCCCCAATGCAGGAAAATCCACTTTACTGGCATCCGTTTCTGCGGCGAAGCCCAAAATCGCCAATTATCCGTTTACAACGCTGGAACCCAATCTGGGCATCGTGTCCTATCGCGACAGCAAATCGTTTGTGATGGCGGACATTCCCGGCATCATCGAAGGAGCCAGTGCCGGCAAAGGCTTAGGATTGCGTTTCCTGCGCCACATCGAGCGCAACTCATTGTTGCTGTTCATGGTGCCTGCCGACAGTGACGACATCCGTAAGGAATACGAAATCCTGTTGAACGAGCTTCGCACTTTCAACCCCGAAATGCTGGACAAACAGAGAGTGCTTGCCGTCACCAAATGCGACATGCTCGACCAGGAACTGATGGACGAGATAGAGCCGACACTGCCCGAAGGGATTCCGCATATATTCATCTCTGCTGTCTCCGGCATGGGCATCTCTACGCTGAAAGACATCCTTTGGGAAGAGCTGAACAAGGAAAGTAATAAGATAGAAGGCAAAGTGGACAGCATTGCCCATCGCGCCAAAGACCTCAGCCACCTGCAGGAAGAATTGAAAGAAGAGGGTGAGGACGAGGACCTCAGCTATGAATACGTCAACGACGACGAGGACATAGAGGACCTCGAGGACTTTGAATACGAAGAAGATTGGGAGGAAGATAAAAAATGATTCCTCTTACAGAAGATAGGAAAATGTTGGGATATGAGCTGCTTGCCTCATATCCCGGCATTTCTTGTTTTGTAACCACCCGCCACGGTGGATGCAGCCAAGGTAACTATGCCTCCCTCAACTGTACACCTTACACGGGAGACGAAGCCGAAGCTGTACGCCGCAACCAGGAAATAGTATGTTCTTCCCTGCCCCAACGCCCCCAAGAACTGGTCATCCCGTTTCAGACCCACGGGACAAAGGCACTTGTCATTGACGGAACTTATCTGCATGCAACAGCAGAAGAACGCCACTCCATGTTGCAGGGCATTGATGCACTGATAACCCGTGAACCGGGCTGCTGCATCTGCATCTCTACGGCAGACTGCATTCCCATCCTGCTCTACGACCGGAAGAATGCCGTGATAGCCGCTGTTCATGCCGGATGGCGCGGCACTGTGAATTACATCCTCGGCCACACACTCGACAAGATGCGTGCCCGCTATGGCACAGAGGGCAAAGAAGTGATAGCCTGCATCGGCCCCGGCATCTCCCTTTCCGCCTTCGAGGTAGGCGACGAAGTCTATGAAGCATTCCGCAAGAACGGTTTCCAGATGGATTACATCTCCGAATGGAAACCCGCCACCCACAAATACCATATCGACCTATGGGCTGCCAACCGACTGCAACTACTGGACTTCGGAGTACCTTCCGCACAAGTGGAGACAGCCAATATATGTACTTTTACCCAATATGAAGAGTTTTTCTCGGCACGCCGGATGGGTATCAAATCCGGAAGGATATTGTCGGGAATCATGTTAACCCATTCAAACGGATTGCATTAATGTATCATATCACACTTTCTAAAGAAATCAAGCAGAATTGCCCCGAATTCCGCGGTGCAGCCGTATTTGCCGAAGTGACAAATACCCCATATTGCGAAGGGTTGTGGCAGGAAATCGCAACTTTCACCCAAGAGCTAAGAGCCTGTGAAACCACGGACAGCATCAAGTACCAACCCGTCATTGCCGCCACCCGCGAAGCCTACAAACGTTGCGGCAAGGACCCCAGCCGCTACCGTCCCTCGGCCGAAGCACTGAGACGGCGACTGCTGCGCGGATTGGAACTCTATCAGATAGATACGTTGGTAGACCTTATCAACCTTGTCTCCCTATGTACGGGCCACTCTATCGGCGGATTTGATGCCGACGAGATACAAGGGACCGACCTTGAGCTGGGCATAGGACGTGCCGAGGAATTGTTCGAGGGTATAGGCCGCGGCATGCTGAACATAGAAGGGCTGCCCGTCTACCGCGACCGTATAGGCGGTATCGGTACCCCGACCAGCGACCACGAACGCACCAAGATGAAACTTGAAACCCGCCATATCCTTGCCATTGTCAACGGCTACAACGGGCAGGAAGGTCTGAAAGAAGCAGCCGAAATGATATTGGAACTGTTGGAGAAATATGCTTCCTCTACCAGTGGGACTATACAATATTTTGAATAAATGAGAATCCGTATTCTTGTCCCTCTCCTGCTCATAGCCCTTGGTGCCACGGCACAAGGGAAGAAAACGGTCTTTTCCACCATGGAAACCAACCATATCCGCGTTGCCACTCCGGGACTGTTTTCGCAAAGAGAACTGATAGAGCTACCTTTGGAGGACATTCCGGACACGGAATACTCCTTTCCCCTGCCTGGAGGAAAAGTCATCTCCCCTTACGGACGGGGGCGGGGACGCCACAGTGGCATAGACATCAAGACCTACGCCAAAGACACCATACGGAGTGCCTTCAACGGCGTAGTACGGATGTCCAAGCCTTATAGCGCCTACGGCAATGTCGTCGTCGTACGCCATGACTTCGGACTGGAAACGATATACAGCCACAACTTCAAAAACCTTGTACATTGTGGCGACACAGTCAAAGCCGGACAGCCCATCGCACTGACCGGACGCACCGGACGCGCCTCTACTGAGCATCTGCACTTCGAGACACGCGTCAACGGGCAACACTTCGACCCCAATATTATCTTCAACATGAAGGAACAGACGCTGAACCGACAACGTATCGGATGCTCAAAAAAAGGAAACGGCATCGTCGTGCAACAATTACCGACAATCTACCCGAAGCCACTGCAAAAAAAATACCCAATGGAACTGTTTAAGTATCCAAACGTTTCACTACATTTGCAGAACGTTTCACTAAAAGAACGAATTGAACTTTAAAACATATCAATGATAGAAAAACTGATTGTTCTTGAAGATATTGACCCGGTAATATTTTATGGCGTAAACAACGCCAACATGCAGCTGATAAAGGCCTTGTATCCCAAGCTTCGCATCGTTGCCCGCGGCAATGTCATCAAAGTATTGGGTGATGAGGAGGAAATGTGTGCATTCGAGGAGAACATCACCAAGCTGGAGAAATACTGTGCCGAATACAACTCTTTGAAAGAAGAGGTCATTATAGACATCATCAAAGGCAATGCCCCGCAAGCGGAAAAATCGGGCAATGTCATTGTATTCAGCGTAACCGGAAAGCCGATTATCCCGCGCAGCGAGAACCAGCTGAAGCTGGTAGAGGCATTTGCCAAGAATGACATGCTGTTTGCCATCGGTCCCGCCGGTTCAGGAAAGACCTATACAGCCATCGCGCTTGCCGTGCGGGCACTAAAGAATAAGGAGATAAAGAAAATCATCCTCAGCCGCCCTGCCGTAGAAGCCGGAGAAAAGCTCGGTTTCCTGCCCGGCGACATGAAGGACAAGATAGACCCGTATCTGCAACCACTCTATGACGCCCTGCAGGACATGATACCTGCCGCCAAGCTGAAAGAGTATATGGAGCTGAACATCATCCAGATTGCCCCCCTCGCCTTTATGCGCGGACGCACACTGAACGATGCCGTCGTCATTCTGGATGAAGCGCAGAACACCACCACCCAGCAAATCAAAATGTTCCTCACCCGCATGGGAATGAACACCAAGATGATTGTCACGGGAGACATGACGCAGATTGACTTGCCTTCCTCCCAGACTTCCGGTCTGGTGCAGGCACTGAAGATTCTGAAAGGCGTAAAAGGCATCAGTTTCGTGGAGCTGAACAAGAAAGACATCGTACGCCATAAGTTGGTAACTCAGATTGTGGAGGCCTACGAGAAGTTCGACAAGGAAGCGAAAGCGGAGCGTGAACGACGCAAAGCCGAACAAGCCGATAGTAAGATTGAACAGAAACAGTAAATTCTCAAAATCGTAAATATTACAAAGATGAAAGCATTAACAGCAACTGAATTTAACTTTCCCGGACAGAAAAGCGTGTACCACGGAAAAGTTCGTGATGTGTACAACATCAATGGTGAAAAGTTGGTCATGGTAGCTACCGACCGCATCTCAGCCTTTGACGTAGTATTGCCGAAAGGTATTCCCTTCAAAGGACAAATGTTGAACCAGATTGCAGCAAAATTCCTGGATGCCACAACCGACATCTGCCCCAACTGGAAAATGGCTACACCCGATCCGATGGTGACGGTAGGTGTGATGTGTGAAGGATTCCCCGTAGAAATGATTGTACGCGGTTACCTCTGTGGCAGCGCATGGCGTGCCTACAAGAGCGGTGTACGTGAAATCTGCGGCGTGAAGTTGCCCGAAGGGATGAAGGAAAACCAGAAATTCCCTGAACCCATCATCACCCCGACCACTAAAGCCGAGATTGGCGAACACGATGCCGACATCTCCAAAGAAGAAATCCTGGCACAAGGTCTTGCCACACCCGAAGAATATGCCGTATTGGAGCAATACACCATGGCCCTCTTCAAACGCGGTACCGAGATTGCAGCGGAACGCGGATTGATTCTGGTAGACACCAAATACGAATTCGGCAAGCACGACGGCAAGATTTACCTGATGGACGAAATCCATACGCCCGACTCCAGCCGCTACTTCTACTCCGAAGGCTACGAAGAACGTTTTGCCAACGGCGAACCGCAAAAGCAACTCTCCAAGGAGTTTGTACGCGAATGGCTGATGGACAACGGTTTCCAAGGCAAGGAAGGACAGCAGGTACCGGAAATGACCGACGAAATCGTTACTTCAATCAGCGAACGTTACATCGAACTGTACGAACACATCACCGGCGAGAAGTTCGTAAAAGAAGATACCGGCAACATCGCCGAACGCATTGAAAAGAATGTAACCGAATATTTAAAGTAAATGGACTATCCCCAAGAACACATCAAGCCCTACGGTAATGACGGCAAGAAGAGCGAACAAGTGGAAGAAATGTTCGACAACATCGCTCCTGCCTACGACAAGCTGAATCACACCCTATCCATGGGCATCGACCGCAGCTGGCGTAGGAAAGCAATCAAGTACCTACGTCCTTTCCGCCCCCGGCGTATTATGGACGTAGCTACCGGCACGGGCGATTTCGCCATCCTTGCATGCCGCGAATTGCAACCCGATAGCCTGATTGGCACCGACATCTCGGAAGGCATGATGAACGTGGGACGTGAAAAAGTAAAGCAGGCGCACCTCTCGGACAAGATTTCATTTGTCCGGGAGGACTGCACCTCCCTCTCGTTTGCCGACGAAAGCTTCGACGCCGTGACCGTAGCGTTCGGCATCCGCAACTTCGAAGGGCTGGACAAGGGACTGTCCGAGATGTGCCGCGTACTAAAGACCGGCGGACATCTCGTCATACTGGAGCTCTCCACACCAGACCGCTTCCCGATGAAACAGTTGTTCACCATCTACTCCAAAGTTGTCATCCCCCTGCTCGGTAAATGTATTTCGAAAGACAACAGCGCCTACACCTATCTACCGGAAAGTATTCGCGCCTTCCCGCAGGGAGAAGTGATGCAGGAGGTAATCCGCAAGGCAGGCTTCAGCGAAGTGCACTTCAAGCGGCTGACTTTCGGGATATGTACACTTTATGTGGCAACTAAATAAAAAGAAGAAACTTATATAAAAAAGAGACCTTATGAAAGCTACACACACCCTCTATTTATTATTTATTTCCCTCCTTTGCGTTGCCGGTTTCACAGCTTGCGATGATTCGGGAAGTGATGATATGATATGGGATTTTGCTCCTATCGAACTGCATATCGCAGTACAAGATGCTCAAGGTAATGATTTGTTGAATCCTGAAACTCCCGGCAACATTGCCAAGCAAGGGATCAAGGCAATCTATAATGGAAAAATATATGAAAAGGACGTTCCAATAAGCCAAACCAAAGCTTACCTTGCACACTTCAACGGTCTGCAAACAATGAAATTTGAAACTGGCAAATACTTTCTCACTTTTGGAGAATTCAATGGCGACGATACATTCGATAACGAAAAAGTGATAATAGACTGGAACGATGGTACTCAAGACGTCATCACCTTCTCTAGCAAACTGATCTGGAAATCAAAAAATAAACCCGTATTCGACAGAAAGTTCTGTTTGAACGGAAAAGATAACGGATTGCAATTCGGAGGTTTTGTTATCATCAAAGAACCGGTAATCACCTCCTCAACTACTTCCGACCAATAATGTACTCCATAAACAAACGAATATAGTTCAATCAATAACTAAAATATTATGCAGAAATACGGTTTAATAGGTTACCCGTTGAAACATTCCTTTTCTATCGGATATTTCAATGAGAAATTCAAGGCAGAAAATATTGATGCAGAATATGTAAATTTCGAAATTCCACGTATCGAGGATTTCATGGAAGTTATCGAGGAAAATCCCAACCTCTGTGGACTGAATGTGACTATCCCTTACAAGGAGCAAGTCATCCCCTACCTGGACGAACTGGACAAAGACACAGCCAAGATAGGCGCCGTCAATGTCATTAAGATTATCCGCCTTTCCAAAGGCAAAGTGAAACTGGTTGGCTACAACTCCGACATCATAGGATTTACACAATCCATAGAACCACTTTTGCAACCACAACACAAGAAAGCCCTGATTTTGGGTACCGGCGGTGCATCGAAAGCCGTATATCGCGGGCTGGAGAACCTGGGTATAAAAAGTACCTTCGTATCACGCGCCAAGAAAGAGGATAAATACCTCACATACGAAGAACTGACACCGGAAATCATGCAAGAGTACACAGTGATTGTCAACTGTACCCCAGTAGGCATGTATCCCAAAGTGGATTTCTGTCCCAATATTCCTTACGAACTACTGACTCCCAACCATTTGCTCTATGATTTGTTATATAATCCAAACGAAACCCTTTTCATGAAGAAAGGCCAGGCACAAGGAGCCGTCACTAAGAACGGTCTGGAAATGTTACTGCTGCAAGCCTTTGCTGCATGGGAAATTTGGAATAAATAATGAAGAAAACCATAAAATATTCGATTCTCGGTCTGGCTGCCCTCTGCACCGTAGTACTGTGCGGAGGGTACTATATGCTGGGGCATGCTCTGAAACCCGAAGGCCTTATCACACGCAGTCGCAACATTGCCGAATCCTACAACTTCATGTTCGAGCAATATCCCGAACTGCAACCGTGGGTAGACAGTTTGGTGACCGTAGGAGCATTGAAGGACTTCTACATTGAGAACGACCATGGAGAGACGCTACACGCACTCTACGTTGCCGCCACCCACCCCACCCCAAAAACAGCAGTCATCGTACACGGATATACAGATAATGCCGTGCGCATGCTGATGATAGGCTATCTGTACAACAAGGAGATGGACTTCAACATCTTGCTGCCCGACCTCTACGGGCACGGGATGAGCGAGGGAAACCATGCACAGATGGGCTGGAAAGACCGGCTTGACGTACTGCAATGGACCGAAACCGCCGACGAACTCTTCGGGCGCCGCCATACAGACAGCGTAGCATCCCGCAGCACAGAGATGGTAGTGCACGGTATCTCCATGGGAGCCGCCACCACCATGATGGTATCCGGCGAAGTGGAGCATGGTCAATACCAACAGCCTTTCATCAAGTGTTTCGTAGAAGACTGCGGCTACACAAGCGTATGGGACGAGTTTCGCGGAGAACTGAAAGCACAGTTCAACCTGCCCGCCTTCCCTCTTCTGCATACAGCAAACTGGCTCTGCCGGCAAGAGTACGGATGGGACTTCCTGGAAGCCTCTGCTTTGGAGCAAGTAAAGAAATGTACTTTGCCGATGCTCTTCATCCACGGCGATGCCGACACCTTTGTGCCGACGTGGATGGTCTATCCCCTCTACGAAGCCAAGCCCGAACCCAAAGAATTATGGATTGTGCCCGGTGCCACGCATGCTATGTCTTACAAGGATTATCCGCAGGAATACACCGAACATGTAAAGAAATTCGTAGGAAAATACATACATTGATGTGATTTTACCTATCTTCGCCGCAACAAATATTGGTAGTATGAGACGATTTATTTCCATAACATTCTTCTTATGCCTGCTCTTATCCTTGCAGGCACAAGAAGTCTACACCACTAAGAATATTCCTAAAGTACACCTTCAGGACAAGACACGCTATGTGTGCAACCCAGCCGGAATCCTATCCACGGAGGCATGTGACAATATAGACCGTATGCTCTATGCATTGGAGCAGCAAACTGGCATTGAAACGGTAGTTGCCGTTGTCCCGTCCATCGGACAAGAAGACTGTTTTGATTTCTCACACCAGCTGCTCAATGAATGGGGAGTAGGGAAAAAAGAAAAAAACAACGGTTTGGTCATTCTGCTGGTAACCGACCAACGCTGCATCCAGTTTTATACGGGATACGGTTTAGAAGGGGACCTTCCTGATGCCATCTGCAAACGTATACAGACCAAATACATGATTCCCTATCTGAAAGACGGTAATTGGGATGCTGGAATGGTAGCGGGTGTAAAGGCAGTCTGTTCACGTCTTGACGGCACTATGGTGAATGACACGGAAGAGGAGGATGACCTCTCCGTAGGAGGTATCCTACTGGGGCTTATCGGTTTCCTCGCAGTGGCATCTATTATAGGCATCCTTGCCCAACGCGCTGCCAACAAATGCCCCAACTGCGGACAACATAAATTGCAACGTAGCAGCAGCATACTCATCTCACGCCGCAATGGAGTGAAAACGGAAGATGTGACCTACACCTGCCGCAATTGCGGACATAAAGTAGTGCGCCGCCAGCAGTCATACGATGAAAATTACCGGGGAGGAGGCGGAGGTGGTCCGGTCATCTTCGGTGGTGGAGGTCTCTTCGGCGGAAGTGGCGGAGGAGGCTTCAGCGGTGGTAGCTTCGGAGGCGGTATGGGAGGTGGCGGTGGAGCCGGTTCCCGGTTCTAACGCCGAGGATGTGTCATCTGTGTGCCATCAACCGTTTTGACACACCTTCGAGGATACTGGAAGAAAATAAAACGTTTACATAGAATATAATTAAATGATTAATAACTGCCTTCCCCTCCTCCCCTCTCTCTATCGGAGAGGAATCGGAGGTGAGGCCTAAAAATGAAAAGTATGAAGAAATCAACCATTATCATTATCGTTGTTATAGCTCTTCTCGCCATTTGGGGTGTAACCGGCTATAACGGACTCGTAACCATGGACGAAAATGTCAGCGGACAATGGTCGAACGTAGAAACCCAATACCAACGCCGTGCCGACCTGATTCCGAACTTGGTGAATACCGTGAAAGGATATGCCACGCACGAGAAGGAAACACTGGAAGGTGTAGTAGAAGCCCGCAGCAAAGCCACTCAAATCAAAGTGGATGCGGCAGACCTTACTCCGGAAAAGCTGGCTGAATATCAGAAAGCACAAGGTGCGGTGACTTCCGCCCTCGGTAAATTGCTTGCCATCACAGAAAACTATCCGGACTTGAAAGCAAATCAGAATTTCCTGGAACTGCAGGCACAGCTGGAAGGTACGGAAAACCGTATCAACGTAGCACGTACCAACTTCAACAATGCAGCCAAGAACTTCAATACAGCCATTCGCCGTTTCCCCAAGAATATCCTTGCCGGTCTCTTCGGTTTTGAGAAACGAGCTTATTTCGAAGCGGCAGAAGGAGCGGAACAAGCTCCCCAGGTACAATTCTGATAAATACACAACTCTATAGCGAGGCACAAAGGCGAGAAACTTTGTGCCTCGCTTTGTGTTGTAGAAGATTAGATGTATCTTTGCACATTCAATTGAACAAACCTATTATCTCATGAGTAATCAACGATACATGATGCGAGGCGTCAGCGCATCAAAGGAAGATGTGCACAACGCCATCAAGAATATCGACAAAGGTATTTTCCCGCAGGCTTTCTGCAAAATTATCCCCGACATTTTGGGCGGTGACCCGGAGTATTGCAACATTATGCATGCCGATGGAGCAGGCACCAAGTCCAGTCTTGCCTATATGTACTGGAAGGAAACCGGCGACCTGGGTGTGTGGAAAGGCATTGCACAAGATGCACTGATTATGAACATCGACGACCTGCTTTGTGTGGGTGCGGTAGACAACATTCTGGTATCCTCTACCATCGGACGTAATAAACTGCTCATCCCCGGCGAAGTAATCTCAGCCATCATCAACGGTACGGATGAACTGCTTGCCGAACTCCGCGAAATGGGAGTAGGCGTTTATGCCACCGGTGGCGAAACAGCCGATGTGGGCGACCTTGTACGTACCATTATCGTAGACTCGACAGTGACCTGCCGCATGAAGCGCTCAGATGTTATAGACAATGCCAATATCCGTCCGGGCGATGTGATTGTAGGTCTGGCATCTTACGGAAAGGCTACTTATGAGAAAGAATACAATGGCGGTATGGGCAGTAACGGACTGACCAGCGCACGCCACGATGTATTCTCCAAATACCTGGCAGAGAAATACCCTGAAAGCTATGACAAGGCTGTACCCGAAGAACTGGTATACAGTGGCAAGCTAAAACTGACAGACAGTGTCGAAGACAGTCCGCTGGATGCAGGAAAGCTGGTACTTTCCCCCACCCGCACCTACGCACCGGTAGTTAAGAAACTGCTCGATGCGCTCCGTCCCCAAATCCACGGTATGGTACACTGCTCGGGCGGCGCACAAACCAAGGTACTGCACTTTGTGGGAGACAACTGCCGTGTCATCAAAGACAATCTCTTCCCCGTTCCACCGTTGTTCAAGACCATCAAGGAGCAGAGCGATACGGACTGGAGCGAAATGTACAAGGTGTTCAATATGGGGCATCGCCTGGAAGTGTACCTCTCTCCCGAACATGCAGAAGAGGTGATTGCTATTTCGAAGAGTTTCAACATCGATGCACAGATTGTAGGCCGCGTGGAAGAAAGCGACAAGAAAGAACTGATTATCAAGAGCGAATTCGGAGAGTTCAAGTATTAAATATATGGCAGACAACAATACCATACTCGAAAAGCTGGAAGGGCTTGTCGCCCGCTTCGAAGAAGTGTCGACCTTGATTACAGACCCGGCAGTGATTGCGGACCAGAAGCGTTACGTCAAGCTCACCAAAGAATATAAAGAACTGGGCGACCTGATGAATGCCCGCAAAGAGTACATGCAAGTACTGGGCGGCATAGAAGAAGCCAAAGAAATTATCGCCAACGAAACAGACCAGGAGATGCGGGAAATGGCACGCGAAGAGCTGGATGCCTGCCAAGCCCGCCAACCGGAACTGGAAGAGCAGATAAAGCTGCTGCTCGTCCCCGCCGACCCGCAGGATGGCCGTAATGCCATCCTCGAAATTCGTGGCGGCACGGGTGGTGACGAAGCGGCAATCTTTGCCGGCGACCTCTTCCGCATGTACACCAAGTACTGCGAATCCAAGGGATGGAGAATGGAGATATCCAGTGCCAACGAAGGTGCAGCCGGCGGTTTCAAGGAAATTGTCTGCTCCGTGACGGGCGACAATGTATACGGCACACTGAAATATGAATCGGGCGTGCACCGCGTGCAGCGCGTACCGGCCACAGAAACGCAAGGACGGGTACACACCTCAGCTGCCAGCGTAGCCGTGCTTCCCGAAGCCGAAGAGTTCGACGTAGTTATCAACGAAGGTGAAATCAAGTGGGACACCTTCCGAAGCGGTGGTGCCGGCGGTCAGAACGTGAACAAGGTGGAATCCGGCGTGCGCCTGCGCTACAACTGGAAGAATCCCAACACAGGCATAGTCGAAGAAATCCTCATCGAATGTACCGAGACGCGCGACCAGCCCAAGAACAAGGAACGCGCCCTCTCGCGCTTGCGTACCTTCATCTACGACAAGGAACACCAGAAGTACATCGACGACATCGCCTCCAAGCGTAAGACGATGGTCAGTACTGGCGACCGCTCCGCCAAGATACGCACCTACAACTATCCGCAAGGACGCATCACGGACCACCGCATCAACTACACCATCTACAATCTCGCCGCCTTCATGGACGGAGACATCCAAGACTGCATCGACCACCTGATTGTGGCGGAAAATGCAGAAAGACTGAAAGAGAGCGAACTGTAAGGCAGTGATAAGTAACCCGTAACTAAAAAATAATATGAACAAACAGCAATTATTCGAGAACATCAAGCGCAAGAAGTCATTCCTTTGCGTAGGTCTTGACACCGACATCAAGAAAATACCCGAGCATCTTCTGAAAGAGGAAGACCCTATATTCGCTTTCAACAAAGCCATCATCGACGCTACTGCCGACCTCTGCATCGCCTACAAGCCCAATCTGGCATTTTATGAGAGCATGGGCGTGAAAGGCTGGATAGCTTTCGAGAAAACCGTAAACTACATCAAGCAGAACTATCCCGACCAATTCATCATCGCCGACGCCAAACGCGGTGACATCGGGAACACCTCTGCCATGTATGCCCGTACCTTCTTCGAAGAGCTGGATATAGATTCCGTAACCGTAGCTCCCTACATGGGCGAAGACAGTGTGACCCCGTTCCTTACGTACGAAGGCAAATGGGTAATCCTGCTTGCGTTGACCAGCAACAAAGGCTCACACGACTTCCAGCTGACGGAAGACACCAACGGCGAACGCCTCTTCGAAAAAGTGCTCCGCAAATCCCAGGAGTGGGCCAGTGACGAACAGATGATGTACGTAGTAGGCGCCACACAAGGCCGCGCCTTCGAAGATATCCGCAAGATTGTTCCCGAACACTTCCTATTGGTTCCCGGCGTAGGCGCACAAGGCGGCTCCCTGGAAGAAGTCTGCAAGTATGGCATGAACAAGACTTGCGGCCTGATTGTCAACTCCAGCCGTGGCATCATCTACGTGGACAAGACAGAGAACTTCGCCGCCGCCAGCCGAAAAGCAGCCCAAGAAGTGCAGGCACAGATGGCGGAAGAGTTGAAAAAAGTGATTAACGACTAACGCTTAATGTTCGAAAGAAAGATTATCAACGACCCTGTCTTCGGGTTCATCAACATACCAAAGGGGTTGTTGTACGATGTTGTACGACATCCCCTTTTGCAACGTCTAAACCGTATCAAGCAACTGGGGTTGTCCTCTGTCGTATATCCCGGTGCGCAGCATACACGGTTCCAACACTCTTTGGGAGCCTTCTACCTGATGAGTGAGGCCATCCAGCAACTTGCCACCAAAGGAAACTTTATCTTCGACAGCGAAGCCGAAGCTGTGGAAGCCGCTATCCTGATGCACGACATCGGCCACGGCCCCTTCTCCCACGTACTGGAAAATACCATCGTGCAGGGCGTCTCCCACGAAGACATCTCCTTGATGCTGATGGAACGTATCAACAAGGAAATGAACGGACAGTTGACACTCGCCATTCAAATTTTCAAGGATGAATACCCCAAGCGCTTCCTGCACCAACTGGTAAGCGGGCAACTGGATATGGACCGCCTGGACTACCTGCGCCGCGACAGCTTCTATACCGGAGTGACCGAAGGCAACATTGGCTCCGCCCGCATTATCAAGATGCTGGATGTAAAGGATGACCACCTGGTAGTAGAGTCCAAAGGCATCTATTCTATTGAGAACTTCCTCACTGCCCGCCGCCTGATGTACTGGCAAGTCTATCTGCACAAAACCTCCGTTGCCTACGAGAAAATGCTGATTAGCACCCTGCTCCGCGCCAAGGAACTGGCAAGCCGCGGCATAGACCTCTTTGCCTCACCCGCCTTGAAATTCTTTCTATACAACGACATCAGCCGGGAGGCATTCTACAACAATCCCGAATGTTTGGAGAATTTCATTCAGTTGGACGATAATGACATCTGGACTGCCCTCAAGGTATGGAGCCGCCATTCGGACAAGGTTTTGTCCACCTTGAGCGCCGGCATGATTAACCGAAACATCTTCAAAGTCGAGATTTCTACCGAACCTATTAGTGAGGAACGGAAAAAAGAACTAACTTTGCAAATCAGTGAACAACTGAACATCCCTCTCTCCGAAGCGAGATATTTCATCTCTACCCCCAGCATCGAGAAGAATATGTACGACGAGGCAGATGACAGTATTGACATCCTCTACAACGACGGCAGCATCAAGAATATTGCCGAAGCATCGGATATGCTCAATATCTCTCTTCTGTCCAAGAAAGTAAAAAAGTACTACTTATGCTACCAACGTTTGCATAGATAAGTATAAAATATTCACCTCAGGACAAGGAAATATAAAAAAAAAGTCCGTTATTTGCGTTTTGAAACCATCTAACAAGAATAAGACATGGAGTTCTCTGCTAAACAAATTGCAACATTTATCCAAGGAGAAATTGTTGGAGACGAGAATGCTACCGTTCACACCTTTGCGAAAATCGAAGAGGGAATACCGGGAGCCATCTCCTTTCTATCCAACCCCAAATATACCCCCTACATATACGAAACCCAATCAAGCATTGTTCTGGTAAACAAGGACTTTGTTCCGGAACAAGAAGTGAAAGCCACCCTGATTAAAGTGGACAATGCGTATGAAAGTCTTGCTAAATTGCTAAATCTTTATGAGCAAAGCAAGCCAAAGCGGGTGGGAATTGACTCTCTGGCCTTTGTTGCCGAGACAGCTAAAATTGGCAAGGATGTTTACATTGCGCCTTTTGCCTGCATTGGCGAATACGCAGAGGTGGGAGACAATACGGTCATTCATCCGCACGTCACGATTGGCAGCGGTGCCAAAGTGGGCAATGACTGTATTATTTACGCTAACTCCACCATCTACCACGATTGCCGGGTAGGAAACCACTGCATCCTGCACTCCGGTTGCGTTATCGGTGCAGACGGTTTCGGCTTCGCCCCCACTTCCGAGGGCTATGAAAAAATACCGCAAATAGGTATCACTATCCTGGAAGACCATGTGGAAATCGGTGCCAACACGTGTGTGGACCGTGCTACTATGGGAGCCACCATCGTACATAGCGGTGTGAAACTGGATAATTTGATTCAGGTGGCACACAATGATGAAATAGGCTCCCACACCGTAATGGCGGCGCAAGTAGGTGTAGCAGGTTCTACCAAGATAGGAGAATGGTGCATGTTCGGCGGGCAGGTAGGCATTGCAGGTCATATTCATATTGGCAACAAAGTGAACCTTGGCGCACAGTCTGGTGTTCCCAGTAGCATAAAGGACGGTAGCCAGCTTATCGGTACCCCTCCTATGGAGCTGAAACAATATTTCAAGGCATCCATCGCACAAAGAAGTTTGCCGGAAATGCAAGTGGAACTGCGCCAGCTCCGCAAAGAATTGAATGAACTTAAACAACTATTAAATAAGTAACCAATGTTAAAACAAAAGACTCTAAAAGATAGCTTTTCGCTTAGTGGAAAAGGTCTTCATACGGGACTTGACCTAACCGTTACTTTCAATCCTGCTCCGGATAACCATGGATACAAAATCCAACGTATCGACTTGGAAGGACAGCCTACCTTCGATGCCGTTGCAGACAACGTATCCGAAACTACCCGTGGAACTGTAATCTCCAAAAACGGAGTAAAGGTGAGCACAGTGGAGCATGGTATGGCAGCCCTCTATGCATTGGGTATCGATAACTGCTTGATACAGGTAAACGGACCGGAATTTCCCATTCTGGACGGAAGCGCCCAATATTATGTCAACGAAATAGAGCGCGTAGGCACTGTAGAACAAAATGCCGTAAAAGATTTCTATATCATCAAGTCCAAAATTGAATTCCGTGACGAAACAACCGGCTCTTCCATCATCGTGTTGCCGGACGAGAACTTCAGCTTGAATGTATTGGTATCATACGATTCCAACATCCTCCCCAACCAGTTTGCAACGCTGGAGGACATGACGAAGTTCAAGGATGAAATCGCCGCAAGCCGTACTTTCGTGTTTGTACGCGAAATTGAGCCGTTGCTGCAAGCCGGTCTTATCAAGGGCGGCGACCTTGACAATGCGATTGTTATTTACGAACGCGAAATGTCCCAGGAGAACTATGACAAGCTGGCCGACGTGATGGGTGTTCCTCATATGGACGCCAAACAATTGGGATATATCAACCACAAACCTTTGGTGTGGCCCAATGAATGCGCCCGCCACAAGTTACTTGATGTCATCGGTGACCTGGCCTTGATAGGCAAGCCCATCAAGGGCCGTATCATCGCTACCCGCCCGGGACACACTATCAACAATAAGTTCGCCCGCCAGATGCGCAAGGAAATCCGTTTGCACGAAATACAAGCCCCTACCTACGACTGCAACCGCGAACCGATTATGGATGTAAACCGCATCCGCGAACTTCTGCCTCACCGTTACCCGATGCAATTGGTGGACAAAGTCATAGAAATAGGTGCCAACTACATTGTAGGTGTCAAGAACGTAACTTCCAACGAACCTTTCTTTCAGGGACACTTCCCGCAGGAACCCGTAATGCCCGGTGTGTTGCAGATAGAGGCAATGGCACAGACGGGAGGTTTGCTTGTACTGAATTCAGTGGACGAACCGGAACGTTACTCCACCTACTTCATGAAGATTGACGGTGTGAAATTCCGCCAGAAAGTGGTACCGGGAGACACGCTCATCTTCCGTGTAGAGCTGATGGCCCCCATACGCCGCGGCATCTCCACCATGAAAGGTTATGTGTTCGTAGGCGAAAAGGTGGTCTGCGAAGCAGAGTTTATGGCACAAATAGTTAAGAACAAATAATAAAATTTACGATTAGACTATTTACGATTTACGATTCAAATTACTCGTGAGAATTATCACATTCGGATAAAATCGTATATACAGTAAATCGCAAGTATTCTCAATCGTAAATCGTAAATAGCTAAATCGTAAATAATATGATAAGTCCCTTAGCGTATATTCATCCCGAAGCTAAAATCGGGGAAAACGTAGAGATTGCTCCTTTTGTTTTCATTGACAAGAATGTGGTAATCGGTGATAACAACAAGATTATGGCAAACGCCAACATTCTGTACGGTGCACGCATCGGTAATGGAAACACCATTTTCCCGGGAGCCGTTATCGGTGCCATTCCCCAGGATTTAAAGTTCAGAGGGGAGGAAAGCACTGCTGAAATCGGAGACAACAATATCATACGTGAAAACGTAACTGTCAACCGCGGTACAGCTGCCAAAGGCAGAACCATCGTCGGCAATAACAATCTCCTAATGGAAAGTGTGCACGTGGCGCACGATGCCCTGATAGGCAACGGCTGTATCATTGGCAACTCTACAAAAATGGCGGGTGAAATTGTCATCGACGATTATTCCATCATCAGCGCCAATGTACTGATGCACCAATTCTGCCATGTGGGCGGTTATGGTATGATACAGGGCGGCTGCCGTTTCAGCAAGGACATCCCGCCGTACATCATTGCCGGACGCGAGCCTATCTGCTATGCGGGAATCAATGTGGTAGGGTTACGCCGCCGTGGCTTCTCCAACGAGACCATCGAGAAAATCCATGATGCCTATCGTATTATCTATCAAGGCGGTCTGAACAATACGGATGCCTTGAAGAAAATCGAGGATGAAATGGAAATGACACCGGAAATAAGCTATATCGTAAACTTTATACGTGAATCAGCCCGCGGCATTATCCCCGCAGGAAAATGAAAAACGTATGATTTACACAAAATCAGAAGTCAGAAATCATAAATTATAAATCATCATGATCTACAGATTTACAATCATCTCTGATGAGGTGGACGATTTTGTCAGAGAAATACAGATAGACCCGGAAGCTACCTTTTATGACTTCCATGAAGCGATTCTAAAGTCGGCAGGCTACACCAACGACCAGATGACTTCTTTCTTCATTTGCGATGATGACTGGGAAAAAGAGAAAGAAATTACGCTGGAAGAAATGGACGACAATCCGGAAATGGACAGTTGGGTGATGAAAGAGACCCAGCTGAGCGAACTGGTTGAAGACGAGAAGCAGAAACTTCTCTATGTATTCGATTATATGACTGAACGCTGCTTCTTCATCGAGCTTTCTGAAATCATTACCGGAAAAGAAATGAAAGGCGCCAAATGCACCAAGAAAGCGGGTGAAGCTCCCAAGCAGACCGTTGACTTTGAAGAAATGGCAGCTGCCGGCGGTTCCCTGGATTTGGACGAAAACTTTTACGGCGACCAAGACTTCGATATGGAAGATTTCGACAAAGAGGGTTTCGGCGGTTTGGACGAAGCCGGGAACTCCTTCGAAGAAGAAAAATATTAAACAGACATTATTCCCCTTCAGAAAGGCGCGGATTGTTATGGTTCGCGCCTGAATTTTATACCCGCATGCACACCCTAATCGTACTTATCGGCCCCACCGGAGTAGGCAAAACAGAATTAAGCCTCCGATTGGCAGAACATTTCCATACTTGTATCGTCTCGGCCGATTCGAGACAACTCTATGCAGATTTAAAGATAGGCACGGCTGCCCCTACACCGGAGCAGCTGCAACGGGTACAGCATCACTTCGTCGGTACCCTAAAGCTGACAGACTATTACAGTGCCGCCCAATACGAAGCGGAAGTGATGAAGCTGCTGGAAGACTTGTTTACAAAGCATAACACCACACTGCTGACCGGAGGCTCAATGATGTATGTAGATGCAGTCTGTAAAGGCATTGACGACATTCCGACCGTAGATGCCGATACACGCCAGCTCATGCTGCACAAATACGAAACAGAAGGTCTGGAAAGACTTTGTGCGGAACTTAAGCTGTTGGACCCGGAATATTACAAAATAGTAGATTTGAAAAACCCAAAACGCGTAGTCCATGCTTTGGAAATCTGCTATATGACGGGCAAGACCTACACTTCCTTCCGCACCCAACAAAAGAAAGAACGCCCCTTCCGTATTATCAAAATAGGATTAACGCGTGACCGGGAAGAGCTTTATGAACGCATCAACTGCCGGGTGGACCAAATGGTGGAAGAGGGTTTGGTGGAAGAAGCGCGCATGGTCTATCCGCATAAAAGTCTAAATTCCCTGAATACAGTAGGCTACAAAGAAATATTCAAGTACCTGGACGGCGAATGGACATTACCCTTTGCCATTGAGAAGATAAAGCAGAACTCACGCATCTATTCCCGTAAGCAAATGACCTGGTTCAAACGGGACGAGGAAATCCGCTGGTTCCACCCGGAGCAGGAAAGGGAAATACTGGAATACTGTCATTGCTCCATCAAAGGCGTATAAGCCTTTCGGACAAGTGCTTCCACATCTTGATAAAGCTTCTGCATTTCTTGAGAATCAATGCTTCCTTGCTGTCTCCAACTGTCCAACAATGGGCATGTACGGCGAAACACCTCCGCCTCCACCGGAACAAGCTGTTGCATATAGCCGTTATTCTCCATATTGTACAGTTTTTCCCAATTCAGATAACGATTGGTTCCCATCCCCTGATTGTAACAGAAGACATTATTGGAAAGCCGGAGTGACCAATCACTGAGCGGAGCGGCAGCACACGCCTTGTCCCAACATACCATCGAAGGCAGAAATTTATCCGCATCCTTCACCCAAAGTGGCACGGCAATGCCCGTAGGAGGATATCCCAGCATTGTCCACATCGTAGTAAGTTCCGCCTTCTCACCCGGTTTTACGCCCTGCACCACAATGGAACAAGAAGTGCTGTTACGGGGAATAAAATCCTGGTCGACAAACCAACCGGAACCTTGCGGGCGATTAAACTTCCCGCTCCTCAAATCAATATCGAGCATGCAATTGCGGAACGAACGTGAAAGGTCATTGAAGATACCCTGAGGTGTCACCCCACCCGTTGCAGAAGCCTTCATCAATACCCGGTCTGCCTCCATATAGCGTACATAACCCGCTCCCCGGTTCACCTCACCGGCAAAAGAAAAGTTCGTACGGGCAATGTAACCGTAAGGAGCATCCTTCGGATCATTGGCATCATACATCGTATATTTATAGTAATCCACCTCAAACATGGCGGCACCGCCTTTGGCATCAATCACGCCAAAATTGGCTTCTATCAGGCTGGGCTTGGTGATGGTATCAAGAAAATGGCAGAAGTCCTCCACCGTGGCACAAACCTCCAAAGCACGGTAGATAATCCTCCCGTTGGCGGCACCCCGTTCTTCCCCGTCCTTCACTTCCACCAGATTGTAGGATTGGGTGTTCATCAAGGCAAAGCCGGCGGAATTGGTACCGACCCATGCCTCCTTCAAATCAGGGAAGTTGTCACTATTCACATCGGCAATGAAGTCATACTTCTCACCTTTCACATAAGCTACATGATTTCGCAGATAGTCTGTATCACGGTTTTTCCATAGCAACGAACGGCCGTCAAGAGTAACCTTTCCGGAAACGACGGCAGATGTACAAGCCAGAACCGGCTCGGCAAGAGTGAGCGCAGCAAGCAGTCCCAATATTAAAAAAAGATGTTTTATCATAACCTTCCCCTTCCTTAGATTTATATTCGCAAAGGTATGATAATCTGTGAAAGAGCAAAAGAAATCCTCTGAAATCCTTATCCCCTATTCATCAAGAAAGAATTATTCGCTGACAAGTTTCTGCAACTTATCCTGCATATACCGAAGTTTCGCAGTTCCAGTACCTTGTTCTATATGGCGGATAATGCCTTTCTTATCCACCAGTATAGTGACCGGCATACCACTCACATGAAAGGTCTCGAAGAAAAACAAGTCATCGGCTATCTGGGTAAAGAGAAAAGGACGGCTCTCTACAATTTTCTTTATTTGTGCAGCACTGTCAAAAGTCGTAGCAAGATAGGTTACATCAGGATAGACTTCCATCCATTTGTTCAGCTCCGGCATTTCACGGATACAAGGACCACAGCCGGTATACCAGAAGTTCAGGACCATAGGACGTCCCGTCACATCGGTATTGCTCCACTCCTTCCCTTCCGTATCTTTCACTTTAAAATCCGGGAAAGCCTTCCCTATCCATTCTTCCTTCTTCAAAGTCTGCACGGCACCGCTTATCGGCCATTTCTTCCCCATCCCTCCGCGGTAACTCATCAAGAAGGCTTCCGCACCAAGGACCTCTCCGGCAGGAGTGGCGTATTTTCTTACATCCTCAGGCAGCGCAAAGCCTTTGCGCAAACGGAGTTCCGTAACCTCGTGTCCCACGCCGTCCTCATGTGTAATGAAGGTTGCCACATTGTCCGAACTCACACAAGGCGGCATGCCTTCGAAGAAAAGCCCGTCCACCAAATAATATTTCTTACCGGCTGTCTGGGCAGAGCAAAGCCCTGCCCCCACAGCTATCAGAATTAGAAACAAAGAGAGAATTTTCTTTATCATAGTTGTTAGAGACTATTCATTTTTTAGTGTAATCGTAAGCTTGGGTCGTGCCTTCACTTTGCCGGTAGCCATGCCTATATACGAAGCAACCAATACAGCATCCTTAGAAGGTACAGAAAGGACAAAATTACCATTGACATCGGTAACGCTTCCCGTAGTGGTACCTTCTATCAGAACAGCCGCACCAATAATAGGCTCGCCCTGCTCATCCACCACTTTGCCTTCCACTTTCATATTACCTTGAACGGAAGTCTTTTCTACAGCTTTAGTTTTTTTAGTAGCAATGTAAATCTCACCTTTTCCACCTGCCTCTTTCTTCACCTCAATGCTCTCAATATTCTCCGCAGGTATTAAATCATCGATAGTTTTAGTACCCAAATCAACCTTTTCTCCATCAATATAAATAGTCTTCGTTAAATCAAGACTACCGTTATGCTGTACTTTAGCGTTCTCTGTCACCTCTTTATCCCGACGGATAACTATACCTGGAGTTCCTTGTTTCAGGGTTATCAAAAGAACACCATTCTTTCCCTTTTCTCCATATAATTCCGTGGCAGATTTATCTTTCAAAACCGTTACACGCTCTATCTTATTAGGATCCAATGCACTCATGACAGATGGCGTCACCTCTTTTCCATCCACAATATACAGTGGTTCTTTCCCATTACCTGCATATCCTTCAACTGTAATACCATTGGCAGAAGAAGTTTTCTCAAGTTTGTCATCATCCAAACTGAACATCACCGGAACCGTATATTTCACCGCCACCGGCTGCCCCTTCTGTCTCCCTGGTTTCCACTTCGGCATATTACTTATCAAACGCAACGCTTCAGCATCCATATCCTTATCTACAGAACGGAGAAGTTTCGGTTCCTTGATACTTCCATCTTTATCCACCACAAATTGGACAGTCACACGCCCTTGCGTACCTTTCTCTTTGGCAGATGCCGGATAGCGCATATTGTCTTTCAGATAACTCATAAGAGCACTCATTCCACCTCCAGGAAATTCCGGCATCTCCTCTACCACTTCAAAGACCGGAGTCCCCTTCAACTGCTTGCGGACTTCCGTCGGTACATACTTCACATCAGCAGGTTTCATTGTGTCTCCTACACTTTCCGTCATTTTTGTTTCTACAATTGCAGCCAAATCGTTAACTTTGACGCTTGAAATCTCCTCCACTTTATTGGAGACTTCGGGACGGGCAAAAGCTGTTACTGCAATAGCAGCTACCGGAAGTACATAAAGATACTTCAAACGTGCCCACGGACTTGATTTTTCTTTTAACATCATAGTGATACGTTTTTTAAGTTTACTGTGATTAAAGCTGTTGGCCATAGAGTAGAGCCTTGTGCCGACAGCTTTTTTAATTAATAATAGTTGATACTGTTTTGCGTCCACACCTTCCTTTATTACCGTTTCATCCGCTTCAAACTCATGGATATTCTGCAGCTCCTGCTTCAGTAGCCATGATGCTGGATTGAACCACTGGAAGAAAATGCAGACATCGGCCACCAGCAAGTCCCAGGAATGGCGGTTATGGATATGAGCAAGCTCATGGATAAGGATTTCCCGTCCGTTCTCCTCCAAGTCTTTCCGTGAAATGACAATATATCCCATCCAACTGAACGGAGCTATGTCACGATTGTGCACAATCAGAGTGACACGTTCCTTTCTGCTCGGTAAGTAGCTGCCGATATCCTCTTTTTTACCCGATTTCAGCAACATCAGTAACCGTACCAACGAACATACGTTGCGGAAGGCAAAGAAAACGATTCCTGCCAGATAGACAAGCAGCGCCACTTGTATCCAGGTGACTGTTGCCGTTTCAGCACTTGCTCCGGCCTCAGTGGCATTCACTGCATCCGCCATCATCAGCAACTGTTCCAATGTCAGCATCGTCTGGTGCACTTCCGTCTCCTGCTTCACACTTACCTCTACCAAAGGCAATAGGCAGGACAACAGCAAAATGCCCAACAATGAAAAACGGTTGAAACGATGAAACGTCTCGCGTGCCAGCAACAAGCGATAAAACAGATAGAATATCGCCAGGCAAACAGAAGATTTGAGTATATAAACAAAAAACAGACCCATGGAGTTATTTACTATTTAAGGATTTACGATTTACTATTTACAGTTACTTGGTCAGTTCATTCCGTAGCATCTCCACTCCGGGAAATCCGGTTGCTTTGTAGGAAATATCTCCTTCACGGTTCACGACGAAATAGGTCGGGATACCCGGATATTCGTACAGCTTTGCCAATGCCGTACTTTGCTCATTGCTAATGCGACAGTGAATACCGGGTATATCCGGTATCATTACTTTCCATTTTCCTTCAGGAGATGTTTCGTCGACAATATATAGATAAACCACCTCTTTCAGCTCCTCTTTCAACGGTTTCAGGCTTTTCATGGCCCGCATACAAGGACCACACCAGGTGTTCCACATATCCACCAGTACCATCTTGCCACGATAAGGACGAGTAATGACCTGCAACAAACTGTCTGCCGCTACCTCCTTTTCCACCTCAACAATCTTATATCCGGTCTTTCCCTTAGTAGCTTCCAGCTCTGATTTCAGTTCGGCTTCAATCCTCCCGTTTCTCATCAGGAACAATTGCCTGAGGTCGGGAGAAGCGATGCTGTCCACCGTCCGACGCTCTTCCTCAGTCAAAGGCATGTACTTGCTCAGATTACGGGAAGCACGCCCGGCAAGAAGCATGTCCGGCCAAAGAGGGTCTTGCACAAACTTATCCCGGAAATTTCCGGTAGCGGTCTTCACAAAGTCCGTATAATAATTGTAATATTTCTGTTCGGGAGTATGCAGAATATCCAGTTGCAGTATTTCCTTGAAGTATGAGATACTGTCCACCGTCATGTCCGCCCTTTTCACCCCCTTCCTGCCCGAAAGCATCGGGGCATAACTAAGGTTACTCTTGTAATTATAGATAAGGCTGAACAGATTCATATCCAGATTTGCCCGGATATAAGTACGGCAAGCCTGGCTCATATCCTTGTTTTTTACAAGTTTCTTTTGCATATCTTCATAATGCCTGAACAGATACTTTTTATATGCCTGCGGAGTCATCCCACAAATATCTGCATAAAAATCATCAGCTCCCGATAAGCTTTTCATTTCACCGAACCGCAGCAACTCGGTATTCAGACCGGCATAGTCTCCTTCAAACCAAACACAGTTGTCCGTTACACCATCCCTTTTCCGGCTTAAAAGACGGCTTTGCGAATAGAATATTTCAGGCAGATTGATTGTGACATCCAGTTCTCCACCCGGAACGAGAAACAATTCTATTTTCGAACGGGATATCCACAGCGTAACACCGCTCGGCAACAGCACCTCTGTCTCATAACGGAACGTGCCATCCTCCGCTATCTTCAAGTCCTTACCGGTGAAATACATGAAGAACCAAGGCGAGTCATAGTAGCGTAACGTCACTCCATACTCTGGTTTATACCCCAATATCCGCCCCTTTATGACAGTCTTTCCCATATTCAATTCCGGTCCGGGCAATGGCAAAACCTCATCCGGTTTCTTATTCCGCAAACGTTCGGGAATATCCACCCGAGGTTTCTCTCCGTTGAGCTGTATACCATAAATTACCCATCCTTCATCACTGTCCGGTGTCTCTACAAAATCAAAGCTCTCAGTATCCATCGGAAGCGGACTAAACTTCAAAACAGCAGTCATTTCACCGGAAGCGGGAATATGCGTCCATTCATCCCTGGCAAAACCGGTATTTCCCAAATATCCGTAATCCTTTCCGGATGCCCGCAACACAGCTGTCGAATCAATCCTGACCCTATCGCCCTGCATGCCATAAAGCCTCACCGCCAGCCAGGTCGTATCTTTTCCAAGCGTCACTTGCTCCACTTCAATGCTACGCGTATTGCATGCCATGAAATAGGGTACCTTTACGATTTTCTTTGCCTGCAATCCGCAGCAAATACTTACCAGCAGCAAACAAACCAATCCGATGTTTTTCATAAGCCAGAGTTATTAGAGTCTCAACAATCTCAGTCCCTTCCCTTTTCCACGTCTTGTATCAACTGCTTCAGTTCTTCCAGGGATATATCCTCTTCCTTCACCAGAGACGACACTGCGCTGAGATAGGAATTATTGAAATATTTGCTGATAACGTTCTTCAGTGTCCGCTTGCGAAAATCCTCCTCGCTGACCACCGCATAATACTGATACGTGTTGCCGTACGTATGATGGCTCAGGAATCCCTTATCCTCCAATCCTCTCACAATGGTGGACAAAGTATTGAAATGTGGTTTCGGCTCTTCATAGAATGCCAGCATTTCCTTCACAAACAAGGGTCCCTTTTCCCAGAAAAAGCCCATGATTTCTTCTTCTTTTGCAGTCAATCCTTTCATAACATTCTTTGTTTTCCGCAAATAACTAAATTATTTAGTTCAAAAACTAATTTCTCTCGTTAAATAAAACTAAAGCTTTTAGTTTATTCGGCAAACACCAGTCTCCAACCGTCTCCCGACAAGCAAAATACCTACTAATAGTGATTGCAGTTCTCGGATAAAAGCCGTTACTTTGCGCACGAATCAGAGAATTAAAAACAATAACATACAATGAATGAGCAACATAAGTACCGCTCCACGGACAAGATGAGCGACCTCATCTGTGACAATTACTCCTTATTAATGGTGATGAGCCGCTTCGGACTGTCATTAGGATTCGGAGACAAGAGCGTGAAGGACGTCTGCGAAGCACAAGGCGTCGATTGCCCTACATTCCTCGCCGTAGCCAACTTTATCAGCGAAGAACAATACTCTTACAGCGGCAATGAAAGTGATTTTTCCATTCCCGCCCTTATGGATTATCTGAAGCGTGCCCACACATATTTCCTCGACTTCAACCTGCCGGCCATCCGCCGCAAACTCATCGAAGCCATCGATTGTTCCAGTACAAACGATGTAGCCTACCTCATCCTGAAGTTCTTCGATGAATATGCCAAGGAAGTACGCCGCCACATGGAATATGAAAACCAGGCCGTATTCACCTATGTAGAGCAATTACTCCAAGGCAACCTATCGGACGAATACAACATCGCCACTTTTGCCAGCAAACATAATCAGATAGATACCAAACTGAAAGAGCTGAAGAACATCATCATCAAATACTACCCGGAAAAGGAGAACAACAATCTCCTGAATGCGGTCTTGTTCGATATATTCAACTGCGAACAAGACCTTGCCACCCACTGCCAGGTAGAAGATTATATGTTTGTTCCCGCCGTAGCGCAAATAGAAAGGAAACTGAAAAATGAACAATAATACTTCTTTGAAGATTGTCATTGCAGAAACTTCGGTCATCATCCGGAGTGGTCTGACGGCTGTTTTGAAGCGTATTCCCAACTTGAATGCACACCCTATTGAAGTTTCTTCTCCGGAATCGCTGCAAAACTACATTCACATGCATCCGGCAGACATTATCATCATCAACCCCACTTTCGGTGGCTGGTTCGACCTGCCCGCCTTCAAGGCAGAACACGGAAAATCCGGTATCAAGTACATTGCTATGGTATGCTCCGTCATCGACAACAACATATTGAAGGAATATGACGAGAACTTCGCCATGTGCGATGACGTAGATGTCATCGCCTCCAAAATCAACCACTTGCTACACACCGAGGAGGAAGAAGAAAAAGACAGCGAACAAGAAACCCTGAGCCAGCGCGAAAAGGAAATCATCACCTGCGTTGTGAAGGGCATGACCAACAAAGCCATCGCCGACAAACTCTACCTCTCCATCCATACTGTCATTACCCATCGCCGTAACATTGCACGCAAACTGCAGATACATTCTCCGGCAGGGCTCACCATCTACGCTATTGTCAACAAGCTGGTAGAATTGAGCGACATCAAGGACTCTCTATAAGATTCTTCCGGCAACCGTTTCCCTACCCGCTGCGGCCTATAGGGAAAAACCGGATGAATCCCTTGCAAAAGTATGCTCCTCCATACGGGAAAAGCCCTCTGCCTATTGATTAAGGTTTATCTTGTGCCTGAAGACAAAGCTCATCCCCTATGTCATCCCTCCCCATCCTATGACTCTTTATGCCCCACAAGTATCCTTATCCAACCTTACCCACAGTATCCGTCACGCCATACACAAATCCCCGCTTCACGATATCACATCGGGAAGCGGGGATCCTTTTATCTTCATAAAAGTGGTTACGTAATTATGACTAACTAATTCATTCAAATCTGATGTTGCAAAGATAAGGCATCGGCAGACAGTACGCAATCACTTAAATTAGGTATAATAAAACAAGTCAGTCATTATAAATAGGTAGAACCACCCGCAAATCAAGCATTGGCATAGCTATGCATTCCTCCAAGGATGTAGTTCACCCCAAAATAGGTCATCAGGACTGTCAGAAAGGCGACAATCATATAGATGTGGAAGAATAACGGCCTGCGGAAAATGCGTAGGCTGCGCGCATGGAACGCCGCTCCATAAACCATAAAGGTAATCAGCGCCCATACTTCCTTCGGGTCCCAAGCCCAATATCGCCCCCAAGAAGCATTGGCCCAAACCGCACCCAGAAAAATACCGGCTCCCAAAAAGAAAACGGCGGGATAAAGCAGCAATCGGCTGAGCAGCATCAACATCCGGGCTGAACGGCGAAGACACAATGCCAGTATGCCGTTCAGCATCATAAAGGCAAACAAAGCATAAGACATCATTATCAACGACACATGCGTACTGAGCCATGGAGAAACAAGCACGGGCATCAAGGGAGTGATTTGGGGATTCATCTGTCCCAAATAAGACACTAGCAAGGCAAAACCGGACAGCAAAAAGCCGAAAGGCACCATAAACGGGAAGCGCCGCCGAAACAGACAAGCCAGGAACAGCGCACACAATGCCATGAACTGCATCGTTTCGTATCCGTTGCCCAACGGTATTCGCCCACCGATGTACCACCTCAGGCCATACCCGAAGAGCTGAAAGAGAAACGCCGCATAAAGAGAAAACGGGAAAAAAGTATCTGCCAAACGCGAAGAGAAAGAGAGCGCTACAATCCTACCGGAAGAGTCTGACAATGCCGACGAACGACGCAGGCCGCGATACAGCAGACGGAAGAAAGCCAGCATCCCCACCGTAAGGTTGAACATGAACAGCAATTTGCTGAAAGGAATACGGTTATACAGCAATTCGGCTTGTATTTTAGTATCGGAAACAGGCTCCACACTCCCGTCTTCCGGCAAAGAACGAATCAATGTACCATTTTGGAGCATCAAAATCAGTCCCACCTTTTCATCCGCCTCTACAATGGCCTTTTCCAGAGAAGTCATTTTCTGATGATGGTCTTGCTTCCCCTTCCAGAACTTCTGCAAGCGATACTTCTCACCGTCGAACAAATCAGCCAGACATGCATAGGGTGTCTCCAAATGAAGCAGGCGACGGAGTGCCTCGTTTTTGATATAAATCATCGGCTCATTCTGCCAAACTTCCGGACGCAGAAGCCATCCACCAATCACCTGCTCCGGCGTCATGCCTCCATAAGACGGTTTTCCCGTCAGTTTCAGTACAAAATCGCGCGCAAGGGTATTGAAAGGAACCACACGGTCATTATAAATCACCTGCTTACGGGCGAGACTATCCGCCTGCTTGCGTGCCAGTGCCGGAAGGCTTCTCTTCTGCGCATGTACCCCACTTCCCAGACACAGCAACAATAGAACAAACATTCCTCCCTTCTTCAACAACGGATGCCTCAGCAGCCTGCGGAACTCTCCACCCCGGCTGACCAGCATCCAGAGCATGGAGACACCTAACAAGAGGTATCCACTATAGGTAATCCCTATCCCCCACGGGTCATAATTCACTGTCAGCCAGCTCCCCTGCATATCCTCATCAAAGGAAGACTGATAAAAGCGGAACCCCTGCCGTGAAAGAATACGGTTCATGGAGACGGGCGTCTCACCGTGAATATAGCTGATATAATCTGCAGGAGCATCCGTACCCGGATAGTACTCAATCCGGAAACTGTCCAGACGTAAGGTGAACGGTAACTCTACAACCTGCCTGCCGTCTTGTTCCAAAAAGCAGTTCACCTCACTGCCGACAGTAAGATGCACATATCCTTTTCGGCCACAAAGAAACGTAGTCATGGCTCCCGCCAAAATCACGAGGAAGGAGCCATGCAACAACAACGTCGGGAGACGCCGCCACAACCGCTGTCTTACAAGCACAACAACAGTCATCGCAGCAAGGGCTCCCCACAAACAACAGAACCAAATCGTATGATAAACATGCTTTTCTACAAAATCCGTACTGTATGTCTGCTCTACAAACGTAGTTGCAGCAAGTAAGAGCAGCAAACAACCATAAACAGCTATGAGAAACTTTTTCAATTAAGAGCTATCAATTAAAAGTAAAAAATCAATATGGAGCAAACTCCTTGTTTTCTAAAGACTTGACTCCCATACATTCCATCTCTATCAGCCAACCCGGACGACATACGGGAGCATATACAAACACTCTCGGAGTATCCGGAAAACGCTCGTCATACATTCCTTTGACCACGGTATAGTCTGCAACATCCCGCAGATAAACAATCATCTGTCCTAAATCATCAAACGTACAGCCAGCCTCTTTCAACAAAGCCTCCACATTCTCCCACATACGTTCCGTCTGCTTGCGAATGTCTCCGGGACATACCACCTCACCTTTATTATTGATGCTCGCAGTACCCGAAATAAACACCTGGCGACGGTCGCCATAATCCACATACGTACCTCGCTCGAAACTCACACCGTATTCGTATGTGGGATTCAGATGTGTCGGTGCGTAAAGGTAGTGAATTTGTTCAGATTTCAAACCATCTACAGCATAAGTATCCATCTGAACCGTCACTTTTGGGTCGGCATGACGGCCACCGATACCGGTACTGGAAATATAATGAGTCTTCTCCGTCAAGTCCTGGGTAACAAACACCTCATTACGCGCCTTCACCACTCCGGCATAATTCACATCCACGTTCTGTACAAAGAACCAGGTACGTATGCAATTATCAGCCAGCTTACAGCCCTGTTCCATCAGCTGCATCACATAGTCATTCAACAGCAGACGGGTCTGGTATTCCGAATTGGCAGCACGATTGAAAGAGCCGCCTCCCCAAAGGTGACGGTAGGCGCCATGTCTCACTTCGAACAATCCGTTATGAAGCACCTGTGTTTCCACACCTTTCTGCAGATAGACCCACAGTGCAATCTTTGTACCGTTCAACGGCGGCTGCTCTACCACGGAGAGTGCACAATCCGAACATTCTGCCGAAAGCGCCAGTAGCATATCTGCTTGATTGGCGGCGTCACTTAGAAAGTAGCGTTTAAAGATGGCAACAGCACCTTGTAGTTCACTTTCACGCAGTTGGCAGTAAGTGTCGACCACCGCATTCAGCTGTTCTTCATAAGTCGCTTCCGGTCTGGTGGCATGAATCATTACATGATATTCCGAAACACCCGCTTCTACCTCATATTTAAAGATTTCGGTTAAGGTATTCTCCAATTGATTAGTTTGTTGTTGTTTATTTTTCATATTAAATATCAATTAGTCGTTGTTGTTCAAAAAAGTACCGGTATTACCAGTAAGGCCCATCATTATTACGGCTGTGCACCATCGTCAATCCAGTTGCCAATCAAAGACTGCATATCAGATGAGGTTATCATCTGAGAATGGTCTATACGCCAATCCGAGCTGATGTCCGTACCCAATATGAGATGCAAGACACTTTCTGACGCATTGCCGGGCATAACCCTCATTTTACCGTCCACCGTCGTTGAAGCCCGGTTGACCAGATCAGCATGGCTATGTCCTTCCAGCAGATTCAAGCCACCACCCGGAGTGGCGCTAAGACCATGGCAAGCCGTACAAGTGGCATTGAATATTTTTTGTTGAATGGCATTGTACATACTTGCATCAACTGTTCCTGCATCCATAAGTATAGTATCAGCGATTTCAGTACATTCCATTGCCACCAAACTGACAATGCGCTTTCTCAACTTATTGATTACACATAGCTCGACAGTTGTCACCTCATCCGTTATGCCGGACATTGTCAACTGGATTTCATCATTATCCGATTCGGATACCGGAACAACCTTTGAAACAATGGCATAATCGCTTTCATCATCAAATCCTGCCACTACCACACTATAGTCGCCCGACCACTTATCCACACCACTAATCCGGCCTGTCATCTTCACTGTGCGTCCTTCACCCGTGGCCACTACGGCATTCTCATAAATTCTCCCCTCATCGCATGCATGCAGACCTATAAGAAGCACGGGCAGAAAAAAGAAAAGAATGTATTTTTTCATAGACGAATCCTTTCCTGACTTCATTTAGAATGTATATTGAAGCATCACCGTGGCAGAGTGAGTGGCCAGACCTAAATTATCATTATCACGGTCGAGCTGCGTGTCGTGTCCCCAACGGGCTACATACTGATACATTGCCTGCAATTTCAAGTTGCATCCTCTGAAAAAGTAATTCATACCTACAGCAGGCATATTCAGGAAACCGTCGTCATCCGTACCGTTACGATTGAAGATATCGTAGCGTGCGGCAAGCTGTAGGCGGGGAGCGACAAAGTAACCACCTTGCACATAACCGCCTAAAAAGCTATACGATTCATTTATCTTTTGCCGTTTGGTGAAACCTACATTCATATAATAAGCTTCAGCCGCCAGATAGAGCTTGTTCTTCAACATGGCAAATTCCAACCCCACACGGGTATCATTGGTACTCTCATTTTCACTCTCCACATTGATAGAACCCGAAAGACCGAATAATATCTTATCCTCGTTCAAACGGTTAGGATTACCTTGTGTGGAAGGCATCACCCCCTTGGGCATATAAGTCAGACGTCCGGCATACAGCAATGAAGGGATATGCCAGTCATCACTCATCGTCTTTGAAGCTGTATTCACGGAAGCTCCGGTTCCATTGAACAAGCCGACTTCATAACCGAACTTATCTGCCACCAGACCGTGAATTTCAACACCCAGGTCAAATCCCGTACCGATATTAGGCGTCACGGCATTCAACGAATAAGGCAAAATTACAGAAGACGTCAGAGAAACCGGCAACTGGGGAAGCAGTGTTTCGCCAAGAGTTGTCAGATAGGCATGCGAGAATGGAGTCTTGAACTTTCCGACACGAATCGCAAATTGTTTTTTCAGCTGTACATCAAACCACGCCTGCTGTAACAGCGCTCCTCCACTTGCAGCAGCATTGATGGACAGATTGAAAGCTACTTTTCCAAAAGCCTTGCCAGTAAAGCCAAGTACGGCATAAGGAATGGAAAAACCCGAATTGGCAATATTATCTTGGTTATAAGCCTTATCCAAGCCTTCATCATCATACCAATTGAAATTAGCACTCGTTTGTACCAACAGATAAGGCTTGAAAACAAAGTCACCTTTCTTTGTTTCAATGGTAAAACCTTCTCTTCCGGCCAATGACACTACACCATTCTCCGTATCTTCCTCATGTTGCGCCATAGCGGTCAAAGGCAAAACAGCCAGCATGGCGACATATAAAAATTTCTTCATAATTACTTTTTATATAAAGCTTATTAGTTCTAAAGTGAATTTAAAAATGCAATCAGGGCATCACGGTCATCCTTGCTCATGTTCTTAAAGAGATTTTTCGATGCTTCTCCCTCTCCCCCATGCCACATTATGGCTTCAACAAGATTGCGGGCACGGCCATCGTGCAAGAAGTAGGTATGTCCGTTTACCTTTTCCTGAAGCCCGATACCCCAAAGCGGAGTAGTGCGCCATTCATTGCCACGCGCCAACCCACTTACATAGTTATCATTCAGACCGACTCCCATAATTTCGGAGCCCATATCATGCAGCAAAAAATCCGAATAGGGGTGAATTGTCTGACTTCCCAACCATGGCAAACGGGTACCGTTCAACAGCACGGAGCCCCGAGGCTTGGTATGCAACGTGGTGACATGGCAAAGATGGCACTTGGCTTTATAGAAATTCTGTTCTCCCCTTATCACCTGCGGGTCATTCACATTACGCCGTGCAGGAACACCAAGACTCTGCATATACAAGTCAACATCTTCCATATCTTCTGTAGAAACATCCAACTGGGCATAAGAAAGCCCCATCATGCTGCCTTGATTCACCTGGGCCTGCCCCTCGCATATCTCTTCCGGATAGCGGCTATTGGTAACACCCATATCACTTGAAAAACCAAGTTCAACAGTCAAATCCGCATGTTGAGCCTTATTTCCCGACAGCCCCAAGCTTCTCACACCACGTTCGGTAATGTAATTGCAACGGCCACTTATACCATACTCCGGATAATTACTTTTTGCAGCAAGCGCTTCAATCTCCGTAGGTTCCAAAGCCATCATTTGCCCCATACCGACATGTCTCAACGGGATACGCACCGTACAGAACATATCTTCAGGCTTTATACTGTCAGCATACCATTCGGATATGGAATAAGCCGGTCTGCAAAGTTCATACTTCTCTCCGTCGGGAAAGGTAAAAGTCTCATAAGTATACTCCACAGAAAGCTTTCCCTCCGGTTTCACTCCATAAATGGCCTGGTCATGGAGAACACGGCCATAATCCTGAAAAAACGCACCATTCTTGCGGCTTATATAAACCAGCATCGAGGAAAACCCGTAACTACCCGATCCGCCTTCACTCCACAGCGTCGGTTTGGTACGGCCGGCATTACGATGACAACTGCCACAAGAATACCCCGCATAGACCGGGCCAAGCCCCCCTCCCATGCCATTGCTACTCGTACGCACATCATCGTAAAGCCCGTCACCATCATTAAAGCGACTGTTGTAAACACCCGACACCCAATCTGCCGGTGAATCATAGGCCTTGGATGAATTCATGAAGATTGTGGACGTTCCGGCAGACAGAGCGTATCCTTCAGGAATCTCTATATCCAACACGTCAATCCCATCATCATCACAAGCAGTCAAACCTGCCGACAAACAAAGGAGAAGACATGAATATCTCATTAAATGATTCATCATCTTTATCTACTTTTTAATAATGGCATATCCAAACATGCCAAAGAAGTAAAGGCAGGATTCTCCAAATCCCCCCCTTTACTTCTTGAGTATTGTTTATAAATAATTCTTATTTAACTGTACGAGGCTTGCCATCCTTGAAAAGCAGGAATTCTAAAGTATGGAATCCGCGTACATTTTGGGCAGATTCAACTTTTGCATCATCATCACCCTCGCTCCATTCCAAATCGCCCCATTTCTGGGAATTCAGAATCTGGACAATGGCGTTCTGGTCCAAAGGCCAACTATCCATATTCGGGTCAAGCCCCAGCTCATCCACCGGCCCAAATAGGAACGCCTCACTTTCCTCCCAAGGTTCACGGGCTGTTATCCAAGCATTGCATGCCGTCTCAAAAGCACTGTTAGAGGGATTGTTGGCAAGAGCCACCACAGCGTCATACAGCGTACTATTCTTCTCCTTCAAATCCTTATAGGTAGGCAAAACCACAACATTGACATAATTTTCAACAATCGGGTCAAGTGCTTCATTGCTGTTAATGGTGCTATTGTCCCTGATATAAGGTTTCAACTCCTTATCCAATGCACTTTCCAGTTCTTCACAAGCCTTGATAGCAGCTACCGTTTCCTGACTGTTGATATTATTACGGAAAGGTTGGGGAATAGCCTGAATAGCCGATGCTGCCGTAGTGATAGCTGCCGACACTTTCGTATCCAACTCCGCATTGGCTCCAGCCACCAATTTTGAAATAGACTTGTCGCTCACCTTACCGTCCAAAGAGCCGTAATAGGCATTGCGGATTGAGTAAATATTATTGGTATAATCATCACGGGAATGCCAGCTATACCATGACTCAACAGCATAGAGGGCCTCTGTAACATTGTTTGCCATATATTTATTATATGGATCACCAATCTTCGTCTCACCTACCTCATTGGAGATTTCAACACAACCGTCGATAACCTGCTCTATACAGTTCCAGGCACTTGAAAAGTTATAGGCACCATTATGAGCTTTGAAGGAAGTTGCAAAACTTGCCCCACCCTTATAACTCGTATTCCAAGAATCATAAAGATTGGTGGCATCTGTCTTCAACAAAGCCGCCACATTTCTCATGTAGTTGTGCCAACTTGCCGCATTCTCCGAATTATACTCAATGTCAGCAGGATTAACTGTACTGTTGTCATCATCATCGCTACAAGCAGTAGCCGTAAATGCCAGCCCTAATACCAAAGCTGTCGCATAAAAGAAATTTTTCTTCATCTGTATAAAATTAATTGATTACTATTCATCTACTTCTTGACAAACCAACCGATATAGGCAATACCGATCGAAAACTCATTTTCACTATTATACTTGCCAGTTCCAAAAACCTTGTTTGTTCCGATTTGGCGGGTGGTGTAATCAGCCTTTACCACCAGATTAGGCAAGGCATACCAATTCAATCCAGCAGTCCACATGCTTACTTGACAACGTTTCTCCATTATCTGGCTAGCCTCTCCCTTTTCTTGCGGATTGTAATATTCATAACGTGCAAAGGGGTAGATAACCGGAACTTTCTTGTTTCCTTTGAAGAAAGCGCTGATATTCAAACCGGCCTCGGCTGCATAACTGACTACATTCTTTGCAATGGGGGTTATACGGCTGTAAGGAGATTTATTCGACAATTTGGTATTTGCCTCACTAAGCTTCGCTGAATTGCCCAAATTTCCGTATACCATATTGGCACGGGCAATCACATATTTATTACGGTATTGGGCATCTGCCGTGTAGATTCTTACCGGAATCTTACCGGTAGACGAATAAGTATCCGCTTTGTCAGAATTGGAACCGGCATCAGCGCAGTAATAAAACGAAGCGCCTATACGCAACCCCGGAACCCCCTTGTAGTCCAGACGAGCCACATAGCCCGGTGAAGTAAAGTTGTCTTCTTCAAAGATGCCTTGTTTGCCACTTGCTATCCAGGTGTTACGGTCAAAACCATTGGCATTCAGACCGGCCACTATCATGGCTTGATAATCAAAGCTGGCATATCCTTTTCCAAAAGAACCAAAAAACTCGAGTCCGTTTTCATGCCACGTAGAAGGAAGGATGGTTGTCTCTCCTTCCGGCCGATAAGTTCCAAAGAAATTGATTGGTTCATGATGGGCGTTGGTCAATCCTACCGGGACAATGACGTGACCGGCACGTATGTTGAATTGTGGAACAATTAAACGGGTAATGTGGAATTGCTCGATAGCCACTTCGCCACCCTTTTCCACCTCCGTTTCATACTCACCGTTTTCCATATTCTCAAGTTCATAAGCAGTACCCGTACCACCGGATTCAAACTCGATTTCAGCACCGAGTATCCATTTGGAATTGAACTTGTAATCCAGAGCCAACACGAAACGGGGTATAGAAATTGTATTCCTATGTTTGTCTGGATTGCCTTCAGGCGCACCATAGAAACGGTTAATACCATAATCCTTAAAACTTGCAACCATTTCTCCGTATCCACCGAAACGGAATTTCTTGTAGTTGTCGCCATCATTCGCTACTTTTTCCTTTTTCTCTTTGTCCGTTGAAATTTCCGTACTCTCTGCTGCAGAAGTAACTTTTTCAGGTTCAGCAGCCTGCAAAGCATTGGCAGAAAGCAGAAAACATAAAACGAATAAGCCTGTTAATTTTCTCATCTTTTATCTTAAATTTTATTGGGGCAAAGGTAGAGGTAGTTAAAAAGGAGAACAATACCTAAAAATTACGAAAAGAAGAGAAAGAGTAACCATTAGTAGGTAATGGCAGATTTATAACAACAAATAAAGATGAGAAAGGAGGGTAAGTGGTAAAAAGGACTATTAAACAGACTGTAAGGCTACTTATATTTAAACGCCAGTATATAGTATCCTATAAATGCCACCCCCAACAAAACAAACGAGACAAGGAGCAGGAGTTTGCCGAATGCATAATACAAGCCCCAAACACTGCCCAAAAGCACTAATAACAGAATGATGTTCATCACCCGGGTAAGGCGTATGGCAAACAAATATTGAACAGCCGCATTGCGCTCGGTGACCCGAATAGGGAAATTGATGAAACGGACGGGAAGATACGCCAATCCCCCCATCAAAAGGAAACAGAAAATGGAACAGCCACCCATCACCCAGACGGCGGGCAGCAGGGCACCTTCTCTTTGGGTATACAGCCAGTAAATGCTAATCCACGTAACGAGCACGATAAGCAGGGCCGTACCTTCCAGAATACGGTCAATCACAGTGGGTTGAAAACGGACATTAGGGCAATTCTTGCCGGAATAAGGACCAAGATTAATCATACTATCTGCGATTTAGAATCTGTTATTACGAATCCTCCTCTGCTTTCTCTTCAGACGGAGGAGGATTCTTGGACTTCTTCATCCGCCCACTCTTCCGCAATGCTTCAGCGATAATCCACTGAAGCTGTCCATTGGTACTACGGAACTCGTCGGCTGCCCATTTTTCAATGGCATCCATCGTTGCAGCATCCACACGGAGGACAAAGCTTTTGGTTGAAGTTTCTTTTTTAGCCACTATTTATTTACTATTTAACAATTTACGATTTACGATTGAAGTTACTTTGATATAACCAAGTACCAATCAAAGAGTATTCTGCTTGCCCCGCACGAAGGAGGCAATGTCATCCATAACATATGCTGGGACGGGCGAAGCATGGCTATACTCAAACGGAGTCGCCTTGCCGCTGCCTTCCTGCAACAAGTGATTCAATTTCGGATAAGATTTGAAATATGCATTCTTGCAGCGCAACAAACCGGAACGCCATAAACCGAAGTCTTCCATAGTCACCTGATAATCTCTCTCCCCTTGAAGAACAAATATAGGCAGCTTTAGTTTAGCGGCAACTTCCACCGGTTTGTAAGCATTGGCAAACAGCCAATATGAGCGGGGCTGCCCCAATGGCAAGGAAATCGTTTCATCAAACTCTTCCGTACCAAGCTTTTTGACATTAGCCAACTGTTGTTTCAGCTCATCAAGTTGAACCTTTACATTGACTGAAGAATCCGTCAAAGAAGAGGTATAATAAAACTGTTCCTCAAGAGCATCTTCAAGCGATCTTGCCAGTCCGGCAAGGATAATGATACCTGCCAAACCTTTCGAACGCCCGGCAATACGGGGAGCCAATGTACCTCCCAGGCTGTGCCCCAACACATACACACTGTCAGGAGCCAGCTCGGGCAAAGCCCTTACCTGCTCCACTATGGCAACGGCATCGTCCACGGCCTCAGTATCATAATCGAGTTCGCGACCGGCAGGAACGCAAGCCGCACCATATGCCTTTGTCCGTTTTTCATAGCGGACGACAGCAATGCCGCGTTTCGCCAATCCCCAGGCAAGGTCACGGAAAGGCTTGTTGGGACCTATCGTCTCGTCACGGTCGTGAGGACCGGAACCATGTACCAAAATAACACAAGGAACCCTGCATGCATCCGGACCGACTGCCCACTTGGGCAAAGTCAACGTTCCGGGAAGCTTGTAGCCGTCGGCTCCCAGCGTAATATCCCTTTCATCCATTTTTGTCTTATCATAGGCTACCGGTTGGGCAGTGCTAACAGCAGGTGCAGGGACCAGCCGGATTGTATTCAGTGCCCCGTCAGCATCAAAAGCCACCAGAAAACGGAGATTATAACGTTCAAATTCCACATCGGAATAATAGATAGTAATTCCCTGGGCAGAATCGGTCTTCCATTCTCCTTTTGATATGGATTTACCAAACATTTTCTCTGCTTGCCGGAAAGAATCATTGAAGAGTGCCGGAGCTAGTTTCTTCTGCAACTCCCGGTTCAATGCCGCATGGATACTGTCACCTTGCCCTGCCACAAACAATTCATAAATGTGCTGCGCGCGCGCAGTATTCGCATCTTGTGCAAAGCCCCCATATACATTGCCCAGCAAGAGCAGTATAAGAGCCCATCGTCCTATAACCCCCATCTCTTTCATCCGTATCCTTTATCAATGGTTCAACGTTCCCGTATTGACTACCGGTTGTGCAGCCTCATCCGCACAAAGCACAACCAACAGATTGCTGACCATTGCCGCTTTCTTGTCTTCGTCCAGTTCAACAATTTCTTCTTCAGAAAGTTTATGGAGCGCCATTTTTACCATAGAGACTGCCCCTTCCACAATCTTCTCGCGTGCCGTAATGATGGCGGATGCTTGCTGGCGACGCAGCATCACAGCAGCAATTTCGGGTGCATACGCCAGATAGTTGATGCGGGCTTCCACCACTTCCATACCCGCCATGGCCAGACGCTCGTTCAACTTCTGTTCCAACTGCTCATTGATTTCCTCGCCACCGGAGCGAAGCGTCAGTTCCTCCGTATCAGCCTCATTATCATCATAGGCATACTGACCGGCAACTTGACGAAGGGCGGCATCACTCTGTATCTTCACAAAGTTCTCGAACGCATTCATACGGTTGGCCACCGCATTACCAAGGCTCACCTGGTTGGCATTGCCTGCTGTGGGAGTGGATGCAGCCATCGTCTGCGAGTCAATCTCAAACATGGCTTTATAAGTATCTTTCAACTTCCACACCAATACCAATCCTATAAGTATGGGATTGCCAATCTTATCATTCACCTTTATCGGCTCCACATCCAGATTGCGTGCACGAAGCGAAAGCTTCTTCTTATTAAGAAAAGGGTTTACCCAGAAAAAGCCGGTCTCCTTGAACGTCCCTTTATATTTGCCAAAGAACACCATGGCACGCGCCTCGTTCGGCTCCAGCTCCATATAGCCGGCAAACAGAATGAACCATACCAAACACAAACACACCGAAAGGATCAAGGTAGGCACAGAAATGAGAAATCCAAAGATTATCACCGCCGTAAGCACTACCAAATGAAGGAACAAGGCCAGAAAGCCATTCATCTTGAAACCACTGAAACCACACTCTTTTGTTTCCATATTCTATAAATTTAATTGATATCATAATGATATCACAAATATATCAATTAAAATTAGAGAAGTACAAAGAAACAAGGGAGTTAACATATAGTATTAAGGATTATTAAGAACATGTATTCCCAGTATATAAAAATTCCGCTTGAGGGTCATAACTCACCCTCAAGCGGAAAACTTTTTTTGACTCTGTCAGTGATGTATCAAGGCTGAATGACAAAAGACCGGCGCAGCAAATCAGCAGTTTGCGAGCTACCGCCCACCATCAGTTCATAACTGCCTTCGGAAACGCACATGGTATTGCTTTGCGGATTCCACCACACCAACTCTTTATCACCCAAATCAAACTCTACATCGACCGTCTTTCCTGCCGGGATATGTACCCGCTTGAAAGCACGCAATGCCTTGCTCGGTCCTTCTACATCATCGTTTTTCTTCAAATAGACCTGCACAACCTCTTCACCGTCACATTTGCCGGTATTGGTTACGGGGACACTCAATCTCAATTTCTCACCGGACTTTATATTATCCGAACCAAGCACCACAGCACCATAGCTGAAAGAGGTATAGCTCAATCCATGACCGAAGGGGAAAAGCGGTTCCTGGGTCATGTAACGGTAAGTCCGGCCGGTCATATTATAATCCTCAAAATCAGGAAGCTGTGACACATTACGGTAGAAGGTTACCGGCAAGCGTCCTGCCGGATTGTAATCACCGAACAAGACTTCGGCTACAGCCGTACCACCTGCCTGACCGGGGTACCATGCCTGCAAGATAGCTCCACACCTCCCGGCTTCCGGCTCCAAGCCGATAGGAGAACCTGAACAGTTCACCAACACCACCTTTTTACCGGCACGGTGCAAAGCGGCAATCAGTTCCCGCTGGACAGCAGGCAACTCTATATCAGTACGGTCGCCTCCTCTGAATCCGGGAAGCTCAACACCCATCTCCTCGCCTTCGAGGTTCGGAGAGACTCCTCCCACAAAGACCACGACATCAGCATCCTTTACACGCTCCACAGATTTCCTCACATCCACTTCATTCTTAAATCCAAGGTCAAAGTTCAGCTGTGCATCGCTACGGAAATATTCAAAATCCAATTCAACGTCATACGTTTTTCCTGCTTGTACCTGCAAAGTATAAGCACTCTTCTGCCCACCGTGCTGATTGGAGAATCCTCTCACTTCCTCCCCATTTATCCGCAATCTCCCTGAGCCATAAGCATAGATGTCAAAGACCACCTCTCCCGACTGGTCGGGAGTGAATACGCTGTTGTAGGTAGCCGAGAAGTCGGTAAGGTTCACACCCGGAGCAAAAACCGTGGCACCGGATGTACAGAAATGGAAAGGAGTGGTCACTTGGGCAGTAGTGACTGGCTCACCGTCACGAGTCACGTTATTCCAGTAGCGTGCACTGAATCCGGGTTTCCCGTCGGCAGTCTTGCAACGGTTGAAGACGCTCTGTATCTGAGCTCTCTCCACCCATCCGCAGCCTTGTTCATAAATAAGCCGGTCATCAGTCCCCAAGGCTTTTCTAATTCCGTCCAGAATGGTGACTGTGTGCGGAGGCATACCGTTATAATTTCCCCACTGCATCACAGAATCATTGGCGTTCGGACCCATCACGGCTACAGTCAGCCCTCCACGCTTCAACGGCAAGGTATTATCCTTGTTCATAAGCAGTGTCATTGACTTGCGAGCCATGTCGAGCGCCAGAGAGTCGTGTCCGGCAGAAGCCACCACAGAAAAAGGAATGCCGGTCCAGGACACCTTCTCCGGCTCGTCCATTTCACCCAAGGCAAAGCGAGCCGTCAAAAGGCGCTTGACTGCTACATCCACTGCCTTTTCATCAATCTTTCCCTGCTTCACCGCTTCTACCAGGGCCTCGTAACTCGAACCGCATTCCAAGTCAGTCCCACTCAGCACCGCAGCCGCCGAAGCGGACTCTGCATCAGGATGCGTCTTATGACCATAATCTCTGTAAAAATCGGCAATAGCTCCACAGTCCGAAAGGACAATACCGTCAAATCCCCACTCATCGCGCAAAATCTGCATCAGCAGGCGGTCGCTACCGCAACAAGGATCGCCCTCAAAACGGTTGTAGGCACACATCACCTCCTTCACTTTTCCTTCTTTCACCAAAGCTTCGAAAGGAGGAAGATAAGTTTCATACAAATCACGGGGCTTGATATTTTCCGCATTAAACTCATGGCGGTTCCATTCCGGACCGGAGTGTACGGCAAAGTGCTTGGCACAAGCATGCAGCTTGTCATATTTTCCATCGTTCGTACCCTGCAAACCTTTTACAACCATCACACCCATACGGCTGGTCAGATAAGGGTCTTCCCCATAAGTCTCTATACCCCTTCCCCAGCGGGGGTCGCGATAGATATTCACTGTAGGCGTCCACATCGTCAATCCTTGATAGCGTTCATGGCTTTCCTGGGATGTATAGTAGGCATTCTTGGCACGGGCCTCATCAGAAACAGCAGTAAATACCTCGTATACAGTCTCCGGCGAGAAGGATGCCGCCATACCAATCGGTTGGGGAAACACTGTGGCCAGCCCGGCACGCGCCACTCCATGCAACGCTTCATTCCACCAGTTATAGGGCTTGATGCCCAGACGTTCCACTGGTTTGGAGCTGTCCATCATCAAGGACACCTTCTCTTCGAGCGTCAGTTCCTTCAGCAAAAGTCCGGCACGCTCTTCTGCCGGCAGAGATGCATTCTTGTAAGTAGCCTGTCCACATCCCGACAATAGGAAGAATGGCAAAAGGCAAAGAAGTTTCTGTTTCATCATGGTTTTATATTAGCAATTATCTATCCAAATATACAAAGATAATGGATATTGATTAAATTTCAAGCTTCAAAAGAATGATTCATTATGCAACGTACTGCCTAAAAGGCAGTACGTTTTCTTCACATATATGTTTAATTGCCATTGAATTATTACGTCAATCACATATATATTTAAAGGAGTGCATGCAACGAATATCTGCAGATGAAGTCCCGACATACACATTGAACACTCCCGATTCAGCTACCCATCGATGGCTTGCCTCATCAAAAAACTTCAAATCATCAGGAGTGATAACAAATTCCACTTGAACAGTTTCATCAGGTTCGACCTCTACTTTTGTAAAATGCTTCAACTCTTTCAATGGACGGATAACGCTACACACCGGATCTCCAAGATAAAGTTGTACCACTTCTTTACCAATCCTCGTACCCGTATTAGTCAAGGGTACTGTCACCTTGATACTTCCTTTTTCATCCATCGTCTTCGATGACAGCCGAGACTTGCCGTATTTGAAAGAAGTATAACTCAATCCATGGCCAAAACTAAAAAGAGCCGGAATCTTCTTTGTATCGTGCCAACGATAACCTACTAAAATATCATCTTTATACTCTTCTTTAGGGTTGACACCGACATTGCGCTGATAATCCGTCAAAGACACATCTTCCTTGCCAGTATCGATACCCGGATAAGCCCCTTCACCAAAAGAGTGCGCCGAACAATCGCTTAACTTCACCGGGAAAGAATAAGGCAGTTTACCCGATGGATTCACTTTACCACTGATAACATCTGCAATCGACGCTCCTCCCATGGTCCCCAAATAAGAAATATGCAGGATTGCAGGCACTTTCTTCAACCACGGCATAGCATAAGCATTGCCACTGATATTGGCTATCACAAGATTTGGATTGACAGCAACAAGCTCTTCTATCAATTCATTTTGAGAAAAAGGTAAATTATACGACTTACGGTCAGTAGATTCACAATCCTGAAAAGCATTTTTATTCAAACCTCCCACATAGATAACAACATCTGCCTGCCGTGCCTTTGCCACAGCCTCAACACGCAAAGAGTCTATCACCGTCTGTTGCATTTCCTCCTCATATCCAAAAAAGGGACGGCCACATGCATAACCCTGGGTGTATTCTATCTTATCACCATATAGGGCACGCAGTGCATCAAGTGGAGAAATCATATCTTTTGGTTTCAATTCCGACGAACCGCCACCATCCGTAAGTCTACGGACAGCATTGTCACCAACCACCAATATCCGATTATACTTATCAGCTTGTAATGGAAGAATGCCATTGTTCCGCAACAGTACGATGGACTCGTCACCTATTACTTTAGCCACATCATAATGTTCTTTGGTACAGAGTGAGCCATACGGCTTATTCTGATTCAATGAAGTCCGGAAAATCAGACGCAGTATATTTCTCGCTTTCGCATCCACTGACGCCATCGGCAATTCCCCCTTCTTCAACATCTCCAGATAGGGGTCTGCCAAATAATAGAGATTATACCCCAAGCTATTATCCGAAGTCAAACCGTTGGTATAAGACCCCATTTCAATGTCAAGACCATTAAGAGCAGCCTCTTTGGTGTCGTGAGCTCCTCCCCAATCCGTAATGACACAACCGTCAAAACCCCATTCATCACGTAGAATATCATTGAGCAGACGGGCATTATGGCAACAATGCTGGCCACGATACTTGTTATAAGCTCCCATGACGCTCCATGCCCCCCCTTCCACTATTGCCTGCTTGAAAGCAGGCAAATAGATTTCGTAAAGAGCACGGTCACTCACTTCAACGTCAACGGTACCACGCCACAGCTCCTGGTTGTTCAATGCAAAATGCTTCACACAAGCAGCAACACCGTTCTTTTGCAATTCCTTGACATAAGGAACCGCCATCACACCGGCAAGATAAGGGTCTTCACCCATATACTCAAAGTTACGCCCATTAAGGGGAGTACGGTAGATATTGACACCGGGACCTAACAATACGTCTTTCTTACGATAACGTGCCTCCTCGCCAATAGCCTTGCCATAGCGTGCAGCCATATCCGGATTCCAAGTGGCGGCAAGAGCCGTAAGAGCAGGAAAAGCCGTAATAGAGTCGTTGGTCCAACCCGCATAATTCCAAGTATTCCATTCAAACTCATGGCGAACTCCATGAGGTCCATCACTCATCCACAACTCTGGAATACCCAAACGGGGCACCCCTGCCGATGAGAACTTGCTCTGCGCATGGCAAAGTGCCACCTTTTCTTCAAGTGTCATACGGCTTAACGCATCCTCAACGCGCACTTCGATAGGCATATCAGGATTTTGATATATGGGTATCTGTGCACTAAGATTTGTGGCAGATGCAGCAAACAGCAGAAAAAATCGTAAAATGTAAGTATGCATTTTTTCACTCTTTATTAGAAATTATTGAACTGTTACCAAGTCAACATAGTAACCGTGTCCCACACAAAGGAATCCGGCCTCAGCATTTATCTTGTCAATAACCTCTTGGGTGATAATCAGTTCGTAAACACCATCTTCACTGAATTCTATCTTATCCATCAGCCCTGTCCACCAACCGGTAGCAAGTTGCATCTGATGATATTCTGCTGTAGGCTCTATCGAATAATACACCCGCAAAATAGTTCCCGGCTTAAGGGCAGTCATCACTTCTTGAGGAATTAGGTTGAACGATTTGTTCGGATCACCGTCCGCTTTGTCCCAAGACACATAATGATGGCCTTCCCATAGGGCTTTCTCAGAAGAGATAGTAACTTTCTGTTCTGTAGTAACTTCACCATTGGCATAGAACTGTATACTCTCACCAGTCTTGGTCTTACCAGTCACTGTATATTCCCCTTCTGCCAGTTCCGGGCAAATCAGCGTGAGAGAAGTGGTAGTTTGCTCTGCAAATTCCACTACCTCCACATCAGCTACCGCAACCGAGGCAACAGCATCAAGATTAATACCGGTCATTATCCATGCCGTACCAACGGTAGCACGGTTGGCTCCCATTGTAATCATAGCCCCTTTAGTCACTTTCACTTTATTGGCGCCATATTCATTTCCTTCGGCATCGATAAAAATAGCCCGGTAGTCTCCCTCCGACAAGCCGGCAGGCACAGTATATTCCACATAATTGCCATCTTCCGACTCCACATAAGTAATATCCGTGGCAGCCATCCCACCAATAAGAATGCTTTCCACTTTATCCAGGTTATCGCCGTAAAGACAAGCTTTATTACCGGGAGCCACAATACGTTCGAATGCCACTTCAGTGGCACTGGGGTCATCCGCTAAAGGATTTACCTGGATAAGCCCCTCACGGTAAGTGGATTTCCCAACAGTGGTGGTAGCTGTTATTTTAAGGTGATAAGTTCCTGCCATAAATTCCTTTTCTATTTCAGTACCGGTAGCCACTTCTTCTCCATCCACAAACCAGGTTACGGTAGTATAGTCCGCGGGAGTCACCGTGAGTTTCATCGAAAATTTGCCGTCACGACTGAAATTGGCAAATGTGGCCAGATTTCCATTGACCCGGTCCGGAAAGGTAGGGTCGAGTATACGAGGCTCATCATTGGGCGTAGCCGTAGAGAACGGCTCTTCGTCGCTGCAGCTTGTCAAGAAGGCGTTGAATGCCAATATGGCAAACAGCATAACATATATCTTTTTCATATTGATAGTTAATTTGATGTTGAACAGAAATTATTGAACATTATTTTTATCCCACCACACAGGGGTATTCCAGCTATTATTACCTCCCATACGCTCCAGCGCTTCCTCATAGTTTTTCTTATTGTATGAAGATTCCAGCACAGGATAGCACAGACGGACCGGGATAGCTGCCCCCCCAGTAAGAACCTGGCTGAAGCCATACTCTGCAGGAGACTTTAGCTGTGGGTAGTTGGAACGGCGCAAATTAGCCCAACACTCCAACGGATTGGTGAAATGCAGAATCCATGCCTGCGTATTGATAGATGCCTTTTTCTGCTCTACCGTGTAACCAATGATGTTATTGACCATATAGTTGTCGAACTCTTCATCAGTTATTTTATCACATCCGTAATTGTCCGTCAAGAAGTCCATAGCCGCACGTACACCTTTTCTATAATGCTCTTCTACGGAGCCAGCCACATTCCATCCTTTCAGAGCAGCTTCTGCCAGCAGGAAGTCCACTTCGGCCGAGGTTATAACCACTCCCGGGTTTTCGCCCTCAAGAAAGTTACTTGCCAACTTGGGTTCCGTTTCTGTATCCATGGAAATCTTTTCAATGGCAGGATTGCTTTCCTGCAATTCTTTTATAAGGTCGCTCTCGTACGCTTCGGGCCAAGGTTCATAGAAGAATGCACCTGGATCGCGCGGATGCGCCATATTTTTAGCCAATACCTCTTCAGTGATATCAATGCGGCCTTCGGTACTGGTTGTGCTCATTATCTGGTCAAAGTAGAACCGTATGATAGCAAGGAAACGAGGGTCACCAGTATTGAACAGCTGATTATAAAAAGTAGAGCAGATAAAACTGGGGTTATTGCGAGGGTCGTTACCATACAGACGTTGTGACAAAGCGTTGCGACGATAGTCGGAATAGCTTTCGCCACCAAAGTCAAAAGCAATATCCAAATAAGGAATCAGTGCGTCATCAGCACCAGAGACAATGATACCACCATCTGCAGCCAAAGCTTTTTCAAACTCTTCCTGGGCCTTCTGTGGGTTGGCATCCGAGATACGCATAGCATAACGCAGGCGGAGTGAATTGGCAAACTTCTTCCATTTGTTTATATCACCGTTATAAATGACATCTCCGGTGATGCGGTCCTTGGTACCATCAAAAGCTGTTACGGCAGCGTCGAGTTCCGCAAAAAAGTCATTGTATATCTCTTCTTGCGTGTCATATCTAGGCGTGAACTTACCATCAATAAAGCCTTTTCCCGCTTCAAAGTAAGGTACATCACCATAAATATCAGTAAGATGAGACATGAGATAGACACGATAGATGCGGACAGCCGCATTGATGTTCACCTTCTCGTCATCATCCGTAGTGCGTGCCTGCGCATCGGTAAGGTCCTTGATATTTTTCAAATAGTAGTTCTGCCAGATATGCCCCATCTCGTTAAGGTCAAGTGTATGGCGGCCACCATAATTCGTAGTATTCCAGCAGCCCATCAGTTGCTGATTAAAGGCATAAATGTAGCTACGGTAAGTTTCACTCACCTCCAGGTCACCATAAGTATGGAGTTGGGCAGTCGTGAGCTGTGCGTTGGGGTCAATGGTTGCAGCCTTTGAGGGATCGGTATTCATGTTCTCCATGTACTCATCGCTGCAAGAAGCAAAAGACAAAGTACATGCTGCCAACGCCATTGTGATATATGATTTATAGTGTCTCATTGTATATATCTTTTTTAATAATGTATTGGATAAATTGTATGGGGTCTCTTAGAATTTTACATTAATATTGAAGCCGTAGCTCTTGCGTGAAGGCAGTGAACCATACTCCATACCCATACCGGTGGTATTGTTGTAGTTGGAGTCCGGGTCAATGTTTGGAATATTTTTCCAGACAATGAACGGATTACGGGCTACAAACGATACTGTCAGTCCGTCTATTACATTCTTCAACCAGGTTTTAGGTAAGGTGTAGCTCAGCGTGATTTCGCGGCACTTTACATAAGAGTTATCATAGATGAACATAGAAGGCGCATTGCGGCAAACATTCATCCAGTACTTTTCTGGATTAATTATAATGTCGTTTTCACGATAGGTGCCGTCACCATTGTCAATCACACCCGGAGCAATGAAACCACCGGTCGGTATCCAGTCAGGAGAATCCTTGGCATAGCCTGCTGCCTGACGAGCCTCTTCGGACTTATACCATGCTTCGCGGCCTTCCAAAGTGGCCATGCTCTTGCCTGTTTCATGCGCGGCCCGAGCTGACATAGAATAAAGGTCAGCACCTACCTTCACATCAAACACGGCAGAAAGTGAAATATTCTTGTAGGAGAAGTTGGTATAAACACCGCCGGTCCAGTCCCAAGATGCATTTCCCAGCACATGGTTGCTCTTGTCGTACATAGGCAATCCGGTTGAGGGATCGATAAGAATATCACCATTTTCGTTACGCTGGAAGTCGGGACCTACGATAGAGCCGAAATTCTCACCTACCTTGGCAGCCACTTGTACGTCAAGCCATGTAGCCTTTTCCAGTTCAAACATATCCATGTCGTCCACCAGTTTCTTCACCTTATTACTATTCTTCGAGAAGTTGAAATTCAAATCCCAAGAGAAGTCTTTCGTTTGAATCGGACGAGTGTTCAAAGCTATTTCCACACCTTTATTCTCAATTTCACCCGCATTAATCAAACGATAGCCGTAGCCGGAAGTCGAGGAGCTGGCCATACCCATAATCTGATTCTTGCTAAGCTGGCTGTAATAAGTGAAGTCCAAGCCGATACGGTTCTTCAAGAATTTCAGTTCCAGACCCATTTCGAATGAATTGGTCTTGGTAGGTTTCAAATCCTTATTGGGGATAGTACCGTTACTGATATAACCAATAGTATAACCGGGATAAGCAAACTTAGACTTGGTATACACCAATCCGAGCTGATATGGATCGGTATCACTACCAACTTGCGCCCATGACATACGCACTTTACCATAAGGAAGTTTGTCACCCAACTTCAGCAACTCGGAGAATACAAAGCTACCGGAGAAAGAAGGATAGATATACATGTTATTACTGATGGGTAATGTGGAAGACTGGTCGCCACGAAGGGTTGCATCAAAGTAAAGCATGTGCTTCCAACCCAAGTTAACGGCACCATAAATAGAGTTAATCTGCTTACGATAACTGTAAGGCTCTACACTTACTTCATTGAAGCTCATCAAAGCCACCACATCGCGAATCTTCATGTCCTTGGCAGTAGTGACTATAGTCTGGTTATTCACTTTGTACAAGTTACCTCCCAATGTCGCATTAAAGTCGAAATTCCCCCAAGAGTTATTATAGAGGGCCAGAAGCTCGAAGTTATACATGCGATTACGGAAATTATTATTCTGCAAGTAACCGGATTCATATCCCGGCGTGGTAGGAGCCTTGTAGTCTTCAAAAGTAAACCAATTAAGCTCAGCTCCTGCTGTTCCTTGTACCTTCAGGTGTTGAGTGATGTTCCAGACAACCTTACCATTGAAACGGAATTGGTCTTTCTTAGAGCTGTTTGAGTTCTTGTAAACATCCCAATAAGGATTCACATTATAAGGGTCCATACCATTCCAGTTGGCATATTCACCACTGGCATCCTGATAAGACTTGAGCCATGCCTGGTCATAAGTGGTGGCCAAAGTCATTAAATTCTTTCCAATATTCGATTTGCTGTCTCCCAATGCAGGACGATTTTTCACATCTTCACGGGTATAGTTAACACTGAAATCCAAGTCAAACTTCCCGGCACTGGTATTGGCGCGCAAATTGAAGATGTCCCTGCTCATGTGAGTCTTTGGCACAATATCCTTATTGCGCATATCAGTATAGGTGAAACGAATACCGGTCTTGCCATTATTCACCCCGATGATAGCACTGTTAGTTGCAGTAAAGCCTGTGCGGAAGAACTGGGAAGTATTGTCAGGAACTATCAGGTAAGGACGTTCCACACCATCAAAATACTTAAGCATATTGGTACCGTCAGCTTTGGCACCCCAGCTCATGTTCGTATTAGACACCGCGTTAATGGGATAAGTTCCGTTGGCACCCATACCGTAGACCTGCTGAACATCATCCCATTTAGCCAACTGAGTATCAAAAGTCAGCGTTCCGTTGTATTCCACGCTAACCTTATCCTTATTGGCCTTTTTGGTCGTGATAAGAATCACACCGTGGCTGGCACGACTACCATAAAGAGCCGAGGCAGCAGGTCCTTTCAGCACCGACATGCTTTCAATGTCATCAGGATTGACACTGGAAATACCGTCACCAAGGTCAAAACCGCCGTAAGTACCGGCACTACCAAAATTGGTATTATCCAAAGGTACACCGTCTATCACATACAAAGGCTGATTATTACCAGTCATCTCTGTACTACCACGTAATATCACACGGGAAGAACCGGAAGCTCCACCTGCAGTCTGGGTCACTACCAAACCTGGAACACGGCCCGCCATTGAATTGATGACATTCGTTTCTTTGGCCTTGGTCAACGCTTCACCCTGCACTTCAGCCACACCATATCCCAGAGCCTTACGCTCGCGCTTAATACCTAAAGCAGTTACGACCACTTCACTCAGCATCTTGCTGTCTTCTTCAAGTACAATGTTCAATGGAGCATTACCAGCCTTTACTTCTTGCTGTTTGTATCCTACAAAACTGATGATTAATGTTGCTCCAGGTTTAACATTCAGACTGAATTTACCATCCAGGTCAGTAACTACACCATTGCTGGTTCCTTTTTCAACAACAGAGGCTCCTATCACCGGACCAAACTCATCATTCACAATACCTGTTACTTTGTTGCTTTGCTGTTCTATTGCAAAATTTTCAAATGAAGCAGCCCTCACTTGCGAAAAACCTCCCCACAAACAGAGAGTAAGTGTGCCGCAGAGTAACGTGTTTTTACATTTCTTTACTTTCATAATATTAATAATAAAATTTGTAAACCAGATTCTCGGTTAGGCCGCAAAGTTCATTAAAGTATCCATTCATCAGGTTTGAATCCCCACATATCAGGTTTGAATTCTTGCATTTTATCACAAGGCACTGATTTTCAATACAAATACTTTCAACAATTCGAACTTATTGGATTATTGTTTTGAACATTCACAGAGTTAATGTACTTTTGTACTCGTTAACCAACATTGCATAGCAAATGTATATCTGCACTAAACAAACTCTACAGACTCTGGTCTTGCTTTTCTTCATGCTGTTCTCAATCACAGCCCATGCAGACAAGCATATCCAGCGTTTTTCCAGCCTACAATTTGGTACAGAAGAGGGGTTGAACAGCCTACGGGTCTTTTCCATCGCAACAGACAAGTCAGGAGCTATATGGATGGGCACACTTGATGGAATCAACCGTTTCAACGGGCGCTCGATGAAAAGCTATAAATTAGGGACCAACCAAAGGTTTTCCGATGCCTCAGGAAGTACTACCATGTTAACCATAAGCCCCAACAATTCACTTTATGCTTATAATAACGTAGGACGGATTTACAGATATAACCTGCTTACCGATCAATTTGAGCTCTACCTTGATTTAGCCGAACATATTTATATGGGCCTGGTTCTCCATTACCTTTTTATTGACTCTCAGGAACAGTTGTGGATAGGGCTCAATAGCGGTCTCTACTGTTGTCTATTAGGTGAAACGCCCCAACTTATTGATTCCGACTGCCATGTGACCTATATCACAGAATTACCTCAAAGTATGGCCATAGGTACCACATGTGACTTACGTATCTATTCCAAGGATAGGAATTTATTACAAAAACTCTGCCCGGACACCTATGTACAAAGTCTCCTACCACTTCCAAACAAGGAGATATTATTAATAGGTACTTTCAACTGTGGAGTGAAAAGTATCAGTCTCAGTTCATGGCAAGAGCAGCCTGTCAAAAACGGTTCTCTCCCTCACACTCCTATCCGTTCCATGATAGAAATGACACCGTCCACCGTTTTATTGGGTTTTGATGGAGATGGAGTGTACACCTACAACTTATCCAGCGGCGAAGCGGAGCCACTCTTCACGCGCACCAACCGGATGCTTACTGCCATGGGAGTGTATTCCCTATGCCGAGATTGCGAAGACAATATATGGATAGGGACTTATACCGGCGGGGCATTTCTCATGATGCCCGAGGAAACCAGTACAACTTTACTGAGACATCGCAAAGGAGAAGAACCATCCTTAGCCGATGACAATGTAAATGCATTCTGCGAACAAAGCAACGGTGAATTGTGGATTGCCACCGATAATGGTATCAGCATATACAATCCCCCAAATAACCGATGCAGGCAGATACTTCCAGGCAATGTGGTATTAAGTATCTCCATCGATTCCCAGGATATCATCGCTGCAGGCACTTATGGCAATGGAGTCTTTCTTCTCAACAGCCAGGGAGAAATTTTACATCATTACTTAAGCACCAACAGCAGTTTGCCTTCCGACTACCTCTCTACAGTACAGTTTGATACAGACAGAGATTTATGGATAGGGACAATGGACAACCAGTTGTTGCAACTGGAGCACCCTACCCGGCAGTGGAAATCGTACAACGTAATTAAAGCACGTTGCATAGCACAAAAGGATGCACATACCATTGCTGTAGGCACAGTGGACGGGCTGGTACTGATAAACAAACAAACTGGGAAACAGGCACATATATTTAAGAGCACCGACAACAAAGGGGAGGATTTCAATGCTTTCATTCAATCCATAGCATTTATAGACGATGAACAAGCATGGCTGGGAAGTGATGGCGGAGGCCTTTATTTGTGCAATCTGCAAACTCTTGAAAAAAGGGCTTTCTCTACCGAGCAACGTCTGCCCTCCAATCGTGTAAGTGCCTTGCTCATCGACCACAGCAAGATGTTATGGATAACTACCGACCACGGACTGGCCTGCCTTCCCCCACAGCCGTCCATGCAGATATACAACCAAAACTTTGAGCATGTGATGTCGAGATTCTACAACCGTTCCGCCGCTATCCTATTGGCAGATGGACGTGTAGCACTGGGAAGCACCACCGGAGTACTGATTTTCAAACCCCACATTTCACTCACTTCCTATCAGGCCCCGTCTTTACAGCTCACCAACTTCCGGATAGACAATATAGACAGCAGAGAATCCACAGACATGCGTCCAGAGCTCATGCAAATGCTGGCAGATAGCACCATCACTTTATCATACCGACACAATTCATTCACAATAGGATTTGAATCAGTAAGTTTCCGTTATCAGGAAGACATTGCATACGAATACATGCTTGAAGGGTTTGACCGTGACTGGAACAAGTTGGAAAACAATGAGCAACTGCGCTACACGAATGTATCACCAGGCAAATACCAACTTTGCATACGGTCATACAGCCTCAACAGCGGGCTTATATTAAGCAACCGGACAACAAGCATCACCATCTGCCAGCCATGGTGGAACACTTGGTGGGCTTGGCTATTATATACCATAACCCTATGCGGTATTATAGGAGTGATTATCAAAAGCAAACAGCAACAGTTGGTGCGCCACTATATGAACGAAAAGATTGCCTTCTTCGTAAGCATAGCCCACGACATCCGTACCCCACTTACGCTTGTCAAAGCTCCTTTGGACGAATTGCGTCAGGATTCCACACTTCATGCAGACGCCATCCGGTCTATAGGGCTGGCACATTCCAATCTCAACAAGCTACTGGACATATTATCACAGCTACTTGATTTTGAACGAATAGACCATTCCAGTATGAACCCCAAAATGGAGGCTGTGCCACTAAAACAGAATATCGACAACCTCTTCACTATCTTTCAACCGCTCTGCCAGCAGCAACAGAAAACATTGCAGGCAAGCAGCATTAACTGCCAGTTGGGGGTGTGGGCCGACAGTAAATTACTGGACCGGATACTTACCAACCTTCTATCCAACGCTCTTAAATACACTCCTGCTGGAGGGAAAATCAGCATCGACGTGAAAGCCGAAGCTGACAAAGTACAGATTATCGTCAGCGATACAGGTATCGGCATCTCCCCCAAAGAACAAAAGAAACTGTTTACAAGTTTTTTCCGTGCCAGCAATGCCATCAGTTCCGGCACTCCGGGCATCGGCTTGGGACTATTACAAGCCAAGCGGTTTGCCACTTTACTGAAAGGGGACATCAAAGTCAACTCCATCGTAAACCAAGGTTCGGAGTTCATGCTCATACTCAACAAGGCTGCAGTCACAGCCTCTGCCGTGCCCACTACCACTCCAATCACGAAAGATTTCACTACCACCGAAAACACCACACTTTGTGACTCGGACAAGGATACATTGCTCATTGTAGAAGACAATGATGAACTCCGCCTCTATATGCGCCGTATATTTGAACCGGTTTACCGGGTCATAGACAAATCCAATGCGCAAGAAGCGCTGGAATATATGGAAACGCAATATCCCAGTTTAGTGTTATCTGATATAATGATGCCCGGTATGCCGGGTGACGAAATGTGCCACCGTATAAAAAGCACTCCTGCCACTTCAGGTATACCGGTCATACTACTTACCGCCAAGACCTTCAGGACATCCATCATAGAAGGATTGCAGAAAGGAGCCGATGACTACATAGCCAAACCTTTCGACATAGATATACTGAAAGCCAAAATTCAGGCACAAATAGAGAATCGCAGACGCCTGCGGCAATACTATACGCAAATTGCTCTGCAACATACCCTTTCAACAGACAAGACCATCAAGGAAATGCCTGTACAATCTGCCGTGCCCAATAATGCGGACAGTGCCTTTGTGGAAAAAGCAACCCAAATCGTGAAAGATAACATAAGCGATTTTGAATTCGACATTGACCGGCTCTGCCGGCACATGGCTATGTGCCGGACTCTCTTCCACGAACGGCTGAAAGCTCTTACCGGGCATACCCCGCAAGACTTCATCCGTATTATCCGCCTTGAGCAAGCTGCCGCCCTACTGCAACAAGGAATACCGGTGACCGATGTTTCCATACAAACGGGATTTGTAAACTCCAAATATTTCAGCACCTTATTCAAGAAATATTTCGGTGTCCAACCCAGCCGATACACCGGGCAAAGAATGAATATAGGCTGATTTGTAGGATTTCAAACCTCTATATGCAGGATTTCAAACTATACATAACCCCATTGCCACTACCTTTGTCGCCATAAACCTATAAAACTGATTTTATGAGCACAAAATTCATCTGCTTGAAGAATGTAATGGCAATACTATTGTCCATAAACATTTTGTCCTGTTCCAGCTCCAATTCCTCCATAGAGGAGTTGCCCTATCTCACCGTGAAAAGTGTATCCCCTCAGAATCTCGCAGCTGCCGGTGGCGAAATAACCATCCGTGTTTCATCCTATCCCATCGCAACAGCCCAATCCGATGCCGGGTGGATAACACTGAAATCAAATACTTCTTCCGATAGCCTTACGTCATTTACATTTACAGCAAAAGCCAATAAAGGGAATGCCCGTGAAGCCGGCATAACTATCACGGCCGGTGAAAAAGAAACCATCATCATCATCACCCAGGCTGCAAATAATGAACAAGAGAGCAAACCTGCCATAGACGAGAATCTCCCTGCTGTAAAAGTGGCAAAGGAGTTGGGGCTCGGATGGAATCTGGGTAACCAGCTTGATGCCCATGTAAACGAAATAGCCGACGAAACCTCATGGGGCAACGGCAAAGTTACACAAGAAACACTCTTGAAAGTAAAACAAGCCGGATTTACATCAGTCCGCATCCCCGTTACCTGGTTGGGAAAAGTAGGCGAGGCCCCACACTATCACATCGACACGGACTGGATGAACCGCGTGGCAGAAGTAGTGGAATATGCTGAAAAAGCCGGACTGAAAGCCATTATCAACATCCATCATGACGGACACCGCCACATCCACGAAGACGGTTTTGACGAGCATCGCTGGCTTGACATCGTAGGAGCAGCACAAAACAAGGACATGAATACCGCTATCAAAGAGCAACTCAAATCCATGTGGACACAAATAGCCCAACGTTTCGAGAACAAAGGCGAGTTCCTCATTTTTGAAGGCCTCAATGAAATTCATGACGGAAGATGGGGCTCTGGCACCAATACCACCGACGGAGGCAAACAATATGCCATACTCAACGAATGGCAACAAGTTTTTGTAGATGCCGTCCGTGCCACCGGCGGCAACAATGCAACCCGCTACTTGGGTATCAGCGGCTATTGCACAAGCCCTAATCTTACTATAAAACACCTGCAGCTCCCGACAGACCCGGCACAAGACCGTCTGTTAATATCAGTACACTACTACGACCCTGCCACCTTCGCATTGGAAGATAAATTTACAGAGTGGGGACACACCGGCACCCCCAGCAAAAAAGAGAACTGGGGAGACGAAGAGCATCTTGAGAAAATCTTTGTAGCATTAAGAACCGCTTACGTAGAAAAAGGGATTCCCGTATACATTGGAGAAATGGGGTGCGTACACCGCAACAACAACCGTTCTGAAGCATTCCGCAAATACTACCTGGAATATGTATGCAAAGCTGCACGCACCAATGGCATGGCCGTATTCTATTGGGACAACGGCAATGCCGGCGCCGGACGGGAATGTTCCGGGCTGATGAATCACGCCACAGGAACTTATGTCAACAATGGAAAGGATGTGATAGATGTCATGACCAAAGGGTATTTCTCCAATGACCCTTCATATACATTAGAAAGCCTATACAATAACGCTCCACAATGAAAGTTCGACAATCTCTCACTTAGCAACAAAAGGGGGAAACCGAGTAGCACCCTTTCCGCGTTATAGCCTCCTCTGAATATCCTCGTTACTGTTCCGCTGACCCTTACTACGTATATCACCACCGAAAGTATAGGATACACCAATACGGAAACTGGTAAAGGAGAACTGGTTATCTGCAATTATCTTCAGCCCGTTGGACATGGTTTCTAATTTGGAATGGCTGACAAACAAATTGTTGACATTCAGGCTGAGGCTGAGCTTATTGTCCAACAACCGGTAAAGCATACCTGCACTGACGCTGTAAGTGGGGCTCATCAGATAGATGCCCTGATACTGACGGGAAGAATAGGAACCGGACAACGTGGCCAGAAGAGTCTTCTTTTCATTGAAGAAGAAAGTGTTGCGCAGACTGGCGTCATAAGCCCATCCTTTCTCCTCGGGAGAGGTGGTGGCAGCGCTGGAGGTAGTCCGGCGATAGCTCACTCCATGCTGGGCGTAAGCTTGCAGCCATTTGGTACGGAAAGTGTACGAATTGTTAAGCCCGAAAGCATGCGTCTGCATGAAATTCTCCCAAAGGAAAGAGGTCACATTCGTTTCGGCATCCAAGTCCACAACCTGGAAGAATACATCGTCCGAATAAGAATAATAGGCAGAAACATTGAAGTTATTCTTCAACGTATATCCCAGCTCGACATTGTAAGTATAACTAGGTTTCAAGTCTTCACGACCACAAGCGTAAGTGTACTTGTTCTGATAGAACGGAAAAGGATTGACCATATTCTGTGACGGACGGGAGATGCGGTTGGAGAAACTGAAGTTCAGCGCATGCCCGTCAGTAGGCGAATAAAGCAGATAGACAGTAGGGAATAAGCGCGTATAGTCGTGCTTGTCCTCCGTATCCTTCGCTTCGGAAATACCGGTAGTGCGGGTGTGCTCCATACGCAAGCCCAACTGCATGGAAAAACGTTCGGAATATTCACGGCTATAATCAGCATATAAGGCATAGATTTGCTCCTTGTAACGGAAATAATCATCCTGCACCAGCGTAGGGTCCGACGTATCGTAATTGATACCGTTGCGAGTGTTGGTAAAGGAGACCTTGGCACCTGCCGTTATCTTGTACTTTTCAAAAGGAAGGATGAAATCAAGAGCGGAGGAGACTACATCTACCTTGCGATGTTGCAGATAGTTGTAATCGAAGTTTGTGCCCGGAATCTCCGTACCGTCAGGCAGGAGGGTTTTCGAGAGAAAGCCCATATTTTCGTCCCGGTTGTCACGCAGGTAATCCACATCCCAAGTCATTTTCTTGCCTTTGTCATCCCAGACCTTATCGGTATGAAAATTCAGATTGAGGCGGTCGGAACCGGTATCCTTGTCACTGTTGGAGTACAGCAAAGAATCCAATACGGCGGTAGAGGCATCGTAAACTTCCGTCCATGAAAGGGCGTTGCCCGGTTTGGGAGCACTGTGATTATAGATGGCCTGCATACCTACAGTCCAGTCCCGTTCCAACGATACGTCCACACCTCCCTGAAGGTAGAAGCTATTCATGTAATTGGTGTAGTCGGCACGGCTGTTCCAGGTGTTCTGCGGAAAATAGCGGTAATTCTTCTCACACGTCTCATAGTTGCCCTGCGTAGTACCCCCGTTGAGGAAGGATGACACGCGCCCCTTGCTGAGATTCAGGCTTACCCCGCCATATCCGTAATTGTCCTTTTCACCAGCGCTGTAGGAAGCGGAAGCCGTACCACCCACGTAATCTTTGGGACGTGACTTCAAGCGGATATTGATGATGCCTGCATTTCCGGCGGCATCGTACTTGGACGGAGGCGTGGTAATCACCTCCACCTTCAGTATCTGGGAGGCGTCATAGGAACGGAGGTAATCTATCAGTTCATCTCCCGACAGCTTCGTCTCACGGTCGTTGATATAAACCTTGATACCCCCTTTACCTATAATACCAATACTGTTTTGTCCAACCTGCAGACCGGGCACTTCACGCAGAAGGTCGAGTGCACTGCCTCCGGCAGAGGCTATGGTATTATGTGCATCGAACACTACCCTATCCACCAGACGCTTGATAACGGGACGCGCGGCCGTAACGGTCACTTCGTCCAGCAAGGCGGAAGAAGATTTCAATGTCAATTCGCCAACGTTTTTGTTTCCTTGCAGCACAACGGGAACGTAGAGGTCTTCGCTGCCGATAAGGGTAATATGCAACAAGTATTCTCCCAGTGGCTGGTCAAAGGAAAAACAACCTTGTGTGTCGGTCAGCATACCGGTAATATAGGTACTGTCTTTTGCCTGCTTCAGCAGCACATTCGCCACCTCTACCGGTTGGCGGTTCTCGTCCTGCACACAACCGGAAAGCCGGTAAGTCTGGGCGGAAAGGAAAGTGGCCATACTTGCCAAGGCCATCCATACCATCACTCTTTTTCTAACGTTGTTCAGTAGATTTTCTTTCATTATGCGTTTGATTTCAATGTTTTACTCTTTGTATTTCGCTGAAACAAAGATAGGGGTAAAACATGCCTCAAACGGTCTATATCGGGGAATAAAAAGTCTATACCCCAAGACTACAAATCACTACATATCAACACTTTAATTTTACAAAAGTCTATATTATGCCTTTTCCGGTCTATATGCTGCCTATAAACTCTACAATGCCTTCCTTCTCCCCCATCCCCAGTTTCTTGCGGATATTCGTCTTTCGCTGGTAAATGGTAGGAATGCTTTGTTGTGTCACCACACTAATCTCCTTCGTCGAGAAGTCCGCACAGAGCAGGCAGCAAAGCTGCTTTTCTTTGTCAATGAGCACATCTCCAAAACGGCTGTCCATCTTTGTGTAGAAGTTATCATACATCCGGTCTATGATAGGGTACAAGTCCTCCCATACCAGCAAACTCTCTACCGGCAGTTCATGGCTGGTAATACCCGAAATGCGGCGAAGCAGCTCCTGATTCTGCGAGGTAGGTTGTTTAGCCACCAGCCGTATCATGCCTAATTGCTGCAACAGTATTTTCCGGAAAAACTGTCCGTCTTCCTCCTTCGACTGGTTCTTGGTCGCATCTTCCAACAGCCGGGTCAGTGTTTCCGCCCGTTCTTCCGCTTCAACCAACCGGTTACGCCGGTTACGGACATAAAGGGACACACCGCCACCTGCAAGCACCAGTACCAACAGTGCCAGCAACAAATTCAACTGTGCCTGCTTCCGTTCCACCGTCAGAATCAAGTTGGCTTGCGAAAGCGTCTCCTTCGACTCGTCCTTACGCCGGACAGTACTCTGCAACGCAGTAAGAGCATTGGCTACAGAATCATTATAGCGCGCCACGTCCAGCACATCAAACGTACGGTGACGTGTATAATCTATCAATGCCCTATATACCGCCACCATATTCTCTTCCGTCAGAAACCGGTTCCGGCCCTCGCCACGTTTCCTCTCCTTATTCAAATAGTATTCCGCCGAATCAAGCAGCCCTTCTTTCAAGAACACTTCCACTTTCACCAGATCTCCCATACGCAACTGCACCGGGTCGATGACATACTGCTCCATACGACGAATAGTAGCTATTGCACCGGAAGGTTCATCAAAAGAGTAAGCCTGCATCTGGGCATAGTTACGCAAATAATGCACTATCTTACTGGTATCTCCTGCCTCCACTGCCAGTTCTATGCTGCGCTCCATGTAATAGGATGCAGAATCATTCTTGTTCAGCCCCATGGCAATTCCCATAGAGAAGAAGCTTCCGGCTCTTGCGTCCAAAGCTATGGCGGTACGGAAAGTTTCTATCGCTTTCTCATAATCTTTCCAGACATACACATACCAGTATGCCTTATCAATCAGCATATCAGCCATTCTTCCCGTGTCCTGCAGCGCCTTGGCCAAAGCTACGCCGCTGTCAATGGCAGCTATACACCGTTCGTGCTCTTTCAGCCAATACCAGTACCAGGCTTTCAACTGATAGGAAAACAGATTCTTCGCCGTGTCGTTGCGGAAGACGTAATAATCGGAAGCAGGCAATATCAAGGAATCTTCCGCCATCGAGTTGTGCCGTTTATAGTGCACATAAGCATTCAGCCATCCATACAACAGCCTCTCCTCATCCGAAAGTTGCGATGGCCTCTCTATCTGTACCAGCAAGGCATACACGCTGTCCACATTCATATTCACCTGCTTTTCTGCCAGATGTAACAGATGTGCCTCATTCATCTGCCGGCAGGCAACAAGGCACAGCAACGCAAACAATAGTCCAAGGAAAGGTAATCTATTCATAATATAGGAGATATAGTTTTTTCTATCATTTGTCTGCAACCGCAGTTTCCAGTTGCTTCAGCGCCTGCTCCAACACCGAACGCGGGCAGCCGATATTCAGCCGCATAAATCCCTTACCCGGTTCACCGAACATGGTGCCGTCATTCAGTGCCAGGTGTGCCTTGTCCACAAATAGTCTCACCAGTTCCTCCTGAGTCAGCCCCAATCCCCGGCAGTCCAGATAAATCAGGTAAGAAGCCTGCGGACGTATCATGCCGATGCCCGGAATATGCTCGCGCAGGTAGTTCTCCGTGAAATCGATATTGCCCTTTATATAGTCCAGCAGCTGTTCCAACCATTCCTCACCATGCATATAGGCAGCAGCCGCACCGATATAGGCCAACATGTGCCCTTCGCTGAACTCGCCCGCTTCCATGAACTCCTGAAAACGGTGGCGGATGTCCTCATTGAGGATAATGGCGTACGAACTTCCCAATCCCGGCATATTGAATGTTTTGCTGGGTGCCATGAAGGTGAGGGAATTCTGCGCGGCAGCCCCCGAAACAGTAGCAAAAGGATGGTGTTTGTAAGGTGGCAGAGTCAAGTCGGCATGAATTTCATCGGAGATGACAAACGTATGGCTTTCCGTACAAATATCAGCAATCCGGCGTAATTCGTCCACCGTCCATACACGCCCGCCCGGGTTATGGGGATTGCAGAGAATCAATACTTTGCATCCTTGTATATCCTTACGGAAACGCTCAAAGTCAATCTGATACTGTCCGTCTTTCAGGTCGAGCGGAGAGTAAACCACTTCGCGCTTCATGCGTTGCGTCACCAGGAAGAAGGGATGATAAACGGGAGTCATCACCATTACCCGGTCGCCGGGATTGGTGAAGCATTGCAATGCGAAGGCTTGACCGCGGACAATGCCGGGTACAAAAGTCAGCATCTCGCGAGTGACGTCCCAACCGTGGCGACGACTGAGCCAGCTACAAATGGAAGTATACCATTCCTCACACGCAGACGTATAGCCCAGCACTTCATGTTCAAGACGCTTCCGCAAGGCTTCCATCACAAACGGGGGCGTGCGGAAATCCATATCCGCCACCCACATGGGGAGGAGGTCATCGCGTCCCCATACACTCTTCACACCGTCCCATTTCACGGAGTCGGTACCACGGCGCTCTATTACTTCATCAAAATTGTAAGTCATTTGCTTGTCTTTTTATTGTAGTTTCACTAATTCAACGCATCAATTTGTCTTGTTTTTATACCGCCCGAAAGAGAATTTACAACTATCTGATTATCAACATGTATAAATACATCCTATTTCTGTCGTATACTGAGCCCTATTCAGTCGTATACTGAAATAGGTTCAGTATACGACTGAATAGGGCTCAGTATACAATCCATTACTGCCACCTTATTTTTGTAAACAATAATCATATCGGGAAAAATATAAATACCGCCACATCCCACACTGCATGAGACAAGATAATAGCGGCAAAGCGGTTCGGAAAGAAACGGTAAAGCGCCCCCCATGCCGCCCCCACCACCAGAGCCGCCATGACCAGCATGAAGTTGCAGGAACCGGCATGCACCAGTGCATAAATCAAAGTAGCCACCACAAAACCCGCATTCGGATTCCAGCGTTTGGAAAGCGTGCGTTGCACATAGCCGCGCCAGAAAATCTCTTCCGCCGGCCCTATCAGCAACAGCAGCAATGCTGCCAGCAGCCAAGGAGACTCTCCCTCTTTCATCCCATAAATGGAGTCCACCTGCGGACGGGCAAAATCGAACATCCAAGATGACACCTTGTCTCCCAACCAGAAAACGCCCCACAAAGCAACAGCAATGCCAAGTCCCAGCAAGACATTCGGCAAGCTCCACTTCACCTCCCGCCACCAGCCGGGATTGAACAAGGTGGCAAACACGGACAGTGTGAGCGCAGAACCGGTCATCATCCACCAGAAATTCACGAAAGGAGCCGTCCAAGGCGAAAACATGACCGTCCACAGCACGGCAGCCAGCAGAATGGTAAAAATCAGCTTCTTCATGACAGCAGACCGGCTACAACGAACGACAACGTGAACAGCAGACTGAACAACAACTGGAGTTTTGCAGTCATCTCATCCAGACCGGCTATGGCACTTCCTCCCTTTCCGGGAAAACGGGACACCACCCGTACATTGCCTATGGCAGGAACCAGTGCCGGCATCACCAGCAGGGTCCATAAAGGAAGAGTTCCCGCAGCTATCAAGCCGGCTATCCAGCCAAAAGGAAAAAGGACTTCGGCACAATAAACGTACATCGACGCCTTTCCTCCCAGCTTCATGGCCAGTGTCTGAATCTCTGCACGGGCATCGGTACGCATATCCCGTGTATTATTGGCATGCAGAATGGCCACCGTAATCAGTCCCACCGGCAGAGCTATCCACAAGACATTCCAGTCAACTACTCCCGTAGCCACATAGCAGGTGCCCAACGTCGGCAGCAAGGCATACGCCAAAAAGATGACGACATCGCCCAACGCACGATACTTGAGCGGTGGATAAAGCAACGAGCAAGCTGCACCGCCTATACCGATGTACAGCAACGGCAACCCCGTACGCCACAGCAGGCCGACACCCGCAACAAGGGCAACTGCCAGCAATGCCATCGACAAGCGGTATATCTCGCGCGGGGTAAACATCCCATCAGTCAGTGTCTTGGCGCCAAAGGTATCCCTTGCATCGACCTTATGCTTATAGTCAAAATAATCACTCCAGGTATTCCCGGCAGCGTGAAACACAATGATGTTCAGCAATGCCCAGATGCCGTTCACCCAGTTTATGTCCTGCTGCATCCAATACAGATATGCCAACGTCACCACCACCGGCATCGAAGAGGCGGGGAATGACCACGGACGCACCGCTATCATCCAATCTTTCAAAGAATGTTTCTTCATTTGTTATTTATCATTTATTTGTGCGCAAAAGTACGAAATATCTTCGCTTTTTTAAGTAATTTCGCGCACAAGATAAAAGAACCCCTTATGATAAAAGCTCTGTTTTTTGACATCGACGGAACCTTGGTCAGCTTCAAGACCCACGAAATTCCTGTTTCCACTATTGAAGCGTTGACTGCCGCCAAGGCCAAAGGCATACATATCTTCATTTCTACCGGACGTCCGCGCGTCATCATCAACAACTTGTCCGCCTTGCAGGAACGGAATCTGATAGACGGCTACATCACGATGAACGGCGCCTATTGCTTTGTAGAAGACACCGTTATCTACAAAAGCCCCATACCGACAGCGGAAGTGGATGCCTTGACAGCTTTCTGCCACGAACGTAACATCCCATGCATCCTGGTGGGAGAGCACGACATCTGCGTGAACCAGCCCGGCGAAGTAGTGGAGGAAATCTTCCACCGCCAACTCAAAGTGGACTCCATCGAAGCAAAGCCCTATACCGACAGCCATGCCGACAAAGCCTTCTTCCAGCTGACTCCCTTTATCAACGCCGAGGAAGAAGCAATCATCCTGCCCGCCGTCCCCCACTGCGAGATGGGCCGCTGGCATCCCGCCTTCGTAGACGTGACAGCCAAAGGAAACACCAAGCAGAACGGTATCGACCAGATTATCCGCCACTTCGGCATCAAGCTGGAAGAAACCATGGCCTTCGGCGACGGAGGAAATGACATCAGCATGTTGCGCCATGCCGGTATCGGTGTAGCCATGGGCAATGCCAATGACGACGTGAAAGCTGCCAGTAACTACACAACCACTTCTGTTGATGAAGACGGTATCGCCAACGCCCTGAAATATTTCGGCATAGTCGGGAATCCATCATAAATCTGAAATCTTTTGAGCTTCGTTCCCGATACCCAAAACAAAGAGTTTCAAGACGCCTTGAACCTCATCCAGTATACCCGTCAGTCCGTATTCCTGACGGGCAAAGCAGGTACGGGCAAATCGACCTTCCTGAAGTACATCTGCGCGAATACAAAGAAAAAGCACGTGGTGCTTGCACCGACCGGCATAGCCGCCATCAATGCCGGAGGCAGTACCCTGCACAGCTTCTTCAAACTGCCCTTCTACCCCCTGCTGCCCGATGACCCGAACTTCAGTCTGCAACGAGGACGCATCCACGAATTTTTCAAATACACCAAACCCCACCGCAAACTACTAGAAGAACTGGAACTGGTCATCATCGACGAGATTTCCATGGTACGCGCCGACATCATCGACGCCGTAGACCGCATCCTGCGCGTCTATTCCCGCAACCTGCGCGAACCCTTCGGCGGCAAACAGATACTATTGGTGGGCGATGTGTTCCAGTTGGAACCCGTCGTCAAAGGAGATGAACGGGAGATACTGAACCGATTCTACCCTACCCCTTATTTCTTCTCTGCCAGGGTATTCGGCCAGATAGACCTTGTCTCCATCGAACTGCAGAAAGTATACCGTCAAACAGACAGCAAGTTCATCCATGTGCTGGACCACATCCGCAACAATACCGTCGGCTCTACCGAACTTCAGCTGCTCAACACCCGCTATGGCACCCAAATAGAGCAATCGGAAGCCGACATGTACATCACCCTCGCCACCCGCCGTGATAATGTGGACTACATCAACGACAAGAAACTGGCGGAACTTCCCGGTGACCCGGTCACCTTCTACGGCGAAATCATGGGAGACTTTCCCGAAAGCAGCCTCCCCACCTCGCAGGAACTGGTACTGAAACCGGGCGCACAAATCATCTTCATCAAGAATGACTTCGACCGCCGCTGGGTGAACGGCACCATCGGCGTCATCAGCGGCTTCGACCCTATTGAAGAGACCCTCTACGTCATCACCGACGACGGCAAGGAATGTGACGTCAAACGAGAGTCGTGGCGAAACATCCGCTACAAATACAACGAAGAAAAGAAACAGATTGAAGAGGAAGAGCTGGGTACCTTTACACAATATCCCGTGCGCCTGGCATGGGCCATCACCGTCCACAAGAGCCAAGGGCTGACCTTCAGCCGGGTAGTCATCGACTTTACCGGCGGCGTGTTTGCCGGTGGGCAGGCATACGTAGCCCTCAGCCGCTGCACCTCGCTGGAAGGCATCCAGCTGAAAAAGCCCATCAGCCGTGCCGATGTATTCGTGCGTCCGGAGATTGTCAGTTTCTCCGAACGCTTCAACAACCGCACCGCCATCGACCGTGCCTTGAAGCAAGCACAGGCAGACGTTCAATACGTTGCCGCCGCCAAAGCCTTCGACAAAGGGGATTTCGGCACTTTCCTGGATGAGTTTTTCAAAGCCATCCATTCCCGCTACGACATCGAGAAGCCCAACGTGCAGCGCCTCATCCGCCGGAAGCTGAACATCATCAACCGTCTGAAAGAGGAAAACCGTGCACTGAAACAAGCAGCATTGGAGAAAGAGAAAGCCCTTGTAAAGTATGCCCGCGAATACATCCTTATGGGTGACGAATGCCTGAAGCATGACATGAAGGAGGCAGCCATGAAAAACTATGAGAAAGCCGTCACCCTCTGTCCCAAATTCAAAGAGGCCTGGAAGAAGATAAAGAAACTGGAGAAAGAGATGCTAAAAAGGTGAATCGCTTGTTTATAAGCCGATTATTATCTATTTTTGCATGTAATATAAAACTCAAATCCATTTCCGCCATGCTTCTGAAACTTTATGAAAAAAATAACAATCCCGCCGACCTGCAGCAGGTGATCGACCTACTGAATGACGGAGGTATCCTTATCTACCCTACCGACACCATGTATGCCATCGGCTGCCACGGACTGAAGGAGCGCGCCATCGAGCGCATCTGCCGCCTCAAGGACATCGACCCCAAGAAGAACAATCTTTCCATCATCTGCTACGACTTGAGCAAGGTTAGCGAATACGCCAAAGTGGACAACAGCACCTTCAAGTTGATGAAGCGTAATCTGCCCGGAGCTTTCACCTTCATTCTGAACGGCACCACCCGCCTGCCCAAGATATTCCGTAACCGTAAGGAGGTCGGCATCCGTATGCCGGACAATTCCATCATTCAGGAAATAGCCCGCCTGCTGGATGCTCCCATCATGACAACTACATTGCCGCATGATGACAATGAGGACATTGAATACTGCACAGACCCGGAACTGATTGACGAGAAATTCGGTGATATTGTCGATTTGGTAATAGACGGCGGTATCGGCGGTACGGAAGGCTCTACCGTAGTGGATTGCACCAATGGGGAGCCGGAAATCATACGCCAGGGGTTAGGCTGGCTGGACGAAGGATAAATATTGAATTCCGGCCACAATTTCCAAACCTTTTCAACTTCTTTTATGTTTCTTTACTAAGAAATACAGGAACTTTATGAGCACAAAAGAACAATACTGGAAATATTCATTGATAGCTATCATTATCGGGCTGGGAATCATTCTTTTCAGACAAATAGCCCCATTCATGGGCGGTCTGCTGGGAGCCTTGACTATCTATATCCTGGTAAGAAAGCAGATGATGTATCTTTCCGACAAGCGGAAAATGAAGCGCAGCATAGCTGCCACCCTCATTACGGCAGAGGCAATTCTCTGCTTTCTGGTTCCACTTGGGCTGGTGGTATGGCTGGCTGTGGTCAATCTTCAAAACATCAATCTGGACCCGCAAGCCATTATAGCTCCTTTCGAAGAAGCGGCCAACATCATTAAAGCCAAAACCGGCTACTATATCTTGGGGAAAGACACGGTGGCATACGTCATTTCAATTCTTCCCCGCATCGGGCAAGCCATCATGGGAGGTATCAGCAGTTTTGCCGTCAACATCTTCGTACTGGTCTTTGTACTCTACTTCATGCTGATAGGGGGCAAAAAGATGGAACAGTACGTCAACGACCTACTGCCGTTCAACGATGACAATACACAAAACGTCATCCACGAAATCAACATGATTGTCCGCTCCAATGCCATCGGCATCCCCTTACTCGCCGTCATACAAGGAGGAGTAGCCATGATAGGCTACTGGATTTTCGGTGCTCCCAACATCTTGTTCGCCGGTTTCCTGACCTGCTTCGCCAGCATCATCCCAATGGTAGGAACAGCGCTGGTATGGTTTCCGATAGCTGTCTACATGGCATTGATAGGCAACTGGGTTCAAGCTATCGGCCTGGCCATCTATGGCGGTGCAGTCATTTCACAGCTCGACAACCTGATACGCTTCATCATCCAGAAGAAAATGGCAGACATTCATCCGCTTATCACTGTCTTCGGAGTTGTAATCGGCTTGTCCCTTTTCGGATTCATGGGTGTCATCTTCGGGCCACTGCTCTTGTCACTATTCTTTCTGTTCGTGGATATGTTTAAAAGAGGGTATTTGGATGCAAGGGGGAAGACGACGGAATAAGTACTTAATAAAGCATGACCATAATAGGGTTACCTTCCTCTTCTACTCCCATTCTCCGTTGATTATCATCACTGAGTTCATCCGGTTGTAACAAAGCAAAAAAATGTCCATCCGAAGTGACTCCCCTGATTTGGATATGCTGATTATTCATTTTATCAAATAAGCTATCACCCTTTTGGCAAACAACAGTTTTCTTTTCCTTATGGTAAAATCCACAATATGACTGACTTTCTTCTAAATATAAGCTTGTATGAAAATGGAAATAGATGTACTCTGCATTCTCCAGAATATAGTCTATGGCTATTTTTTTATCACATCCTTCTACATCCAATTGCTGCTGCTCATTCCAGTGCCACTCACCCAGTTCAAAAACCAGATATGGAGTAAGTCCCTGCTCTGAAATAGTATAGATAGTATCATTAAAAGCTTGTTTCACTCGGATGGCATCCTTAGATTTCCATAACGAAGGGCTATTGATTGCCGTATAATATTTCCGGTCACCAACAAATTCTGCCATTGCCAAGTCACCTCCATAAGCAACATTGCCCCCCAACAAATTTGAAACCGACAAAACCTCATCCATGGGAAGCAGGGCTGAATTCCATGTAGCAATACCGGTCAATGACATCGTATTTCTATCCATATAAAAGACTGATGGCGTCTCCGGAGAGAGTTTCATTTTATTATGTCCCCAAATTCTGTCCGCATCCATCAAATAGTAATTTTGGGACAGAATACAATTGACTGTATCTTGCAATCGAATTCTATCCTTATATTTCCCATCAAATCCATATAGTAGGAAATCATTATTCCATCCCAATAGATAAACGGTTCTCCGAACCGTATCAGCCCAAAAGCTCACTTTCCCCCATGAATCCTTTGCATATCCTTCCGGATCAGTACCTACGTGTCCAATATCCCGAATATACTTCCCGTTAGTACGGTCAAAAAGCTTCAGATTCTGATGGACAGAAGATACCAATATCGCACTATCCATAATTATGCACTCCGGATATTTTCCTATAATAGCCTGCTCATTAGTCTCCAAAGGAATATAACTTATGCTGGAAAACAAATTTTGTACAGATTGTCCTTCTGACAATCTACTCATTGCTTCCGCAACATTAATTACATTGCCATCAATCTGCTTTTCGGAACACGAAGTTACAACCAACATCAATAATAAAAAGAATTTCCACATATATCTCATACCATTTCTATTCATTACTCTGAAAGTAGTAAAATATCACTTATCATCATTAATTACATTATTTAATCGATTCCGGCTCCATCACAAGGCGAAAACCTCCATACTCGTCACTATAATTCTCAATGTCGTAATCAATGTACGACACCCGACACCCCTTTGCTGTTCCTCCCCAACTTCCACCTCGCAATATTCGGCGGAAAAAAAGATAAGTACCCTCAAAAGGCCATCCCGGATGGATAGACTTACCACCTTGCTTGTATTCTTTAGTGTACAAATCACCACACCACTCCCAAACATTGCCACTCATATCATACAATCCCAATTCATTGCTTTTTTTCAGACCTACCGGACGGGTAGTTCCAGCTTCTCCATATTGTCCGCCAGAGGAATTCCCAACATGCCAAGCCACCTCACTTACCTGATTGCTGCCACTGTATTTATAGTGCTTACTTTTGTGTCCACCACGCGCTGCGTATTCCCATTCGGCCTCAGTCGGAAGACGAAATGTTTTACCGGTCATAGCATTTAATCTACCGATAAACTCCTGCGCATTTTTCCAGCTTACATTTTCCATCGGGCAATCTTCGCATCCCCCATTAAACGGCAAAATGGAATCAGTATCCATAACCGCCCTCCACAGCCTTTGAGTAACTTCATATTTTCCTATGTAAAAATCAGATACCGACTCCTTACGTGCTGGTTTCTCGTTATCCTCACAGTCACATCCCTGCTCATCTGTACATCCCATCATAAATGTACCTCCTTTCACAAAAACCATCTCAATAGAATCCCCATTCACAACAACTATAAGTTGCTGAATAGGAGTTTCATCCGACTGACATCGAATAAAAACAGTTATAAGACATATTGCCAAAACAACAGTCAATGCTTTAACTCTTCTTTTCATACTTTCATTAAGAACATTCTCTTCCTTAGTATTTCATACTATATATACGAATAGCACAAACATACTAAAAACAAATGAATTACGAAATTTACATAGAACTATTTTTCATTTTTCATATTCCACCACTTTCCTCAACGGAGCCAACAACCTTTCCAGTACATTCTTGTCAGCAAGGATAATGTCTGCCGTACCTTTCAACTCACGCGAAACAGGTAGCTGTTTGCCGTAGTTGGTCTGCATGCCGTCAGGCAAAGTTATTTCTACTATATACATTCCCTCTTCCGTTGGAGCAGGAGAGATACTTGCAACCTGCCCTTTTACATAGCCAAACTCCTGGTCGGGATAATTATTCAGACGTATATGCACCCGCTGTCCCACATGTACCTTACCCGAACCCTGCAAAGGAAGTAGAGCCTTACCTAACACCCTTGAACTGTCGGATGGCTGAATCGTGAAAACCGTCTCACCGGCTTTCACATTCTGGTTACGACTCCAAACCGTCATAAAAGTAACCTTCCCCCTGACCGGACTTTTCAATAAATAAGAGTGCTCCCATGCACTCAATTGCGCGGCTAACTGCCCTATGGCATTCTTTAAATCAGTCCGACGACTCTGTTCCTCATCGTATGCTTGCTTACGTATATCCAACATATTCTCCTCATGTTGCACCAACTGCATTTCTGCCTGAAGCAAACTCATACGTACCTCTTCTTTAGAACGCAAACTTTGCAAATATCTGCTTCCAGACTCCTCAAATTCCGCAGCAATCATCGCCTTGCGCACATATAAAATAGAATCACGGATATACATACTCTCGGCAAGCTTTATATCCTTATCAATCAACTCATATTCCCGCTCTGCCAACCGAAGATAGGAGCGTTGTCCACCCAGTTGTTTTTCCTGAAAACGAAGTTTCCGAGCGTAATAGTCCAACTCCATAAAACGTGCATATTCTGTAAGTGAAGTAATGAAAGCTGCAAAAGCCGATTGCAGTTCCCCCAACTGCCAGCGCCTGCCGATAAAAAGCTCCACTCCTTTCTGCCAATCATAATCCTGCGTTTCCCATGCCTTCATCCATTTCTTAAGGAGACGTACATCTTCAGAACATGCCGCATTACCAATCACACCCAAATCCGTATCTGCCTCCACCGAACTCCCGTTCTTCACATAAAGCGTATCGAGTTTCCCAGTAGCATGTGACAGCACAAAGGCGGGAGGTTCCTCCGTGGCCAGAGTCACCTCTGCCGCCAAGGTGTCCGGATACCTGAATATCCAACAACCAACCAGTACCATCAACAGAATCACTGCCAAGACAGTAATCCCACACCTCACCACCCAAGGAGAAATGTGGTTCATCACCTCCTGCACTTCTTCACTGCGAAGTTCTATATCCTTATATATCTTCTCTTCCTCCATTCATTAGCTACCCAATTCCAGCTGATTCTTAACCAGCCGATAATACATTCCTTTCCGCTCCGTCAGTTCCCGATGGGTACCTTCTTCCGCAATGCATCCCCTATCCAGCACCACAATCTTGTCGGCATCCTTCACCGTACTGAGCCTATGCGCCACTACCACTACGGTTTTCCCTTTATAGAATTCATGCAGATGTTCCATAATCTCCTTTTCATTATTCGCATCCAAGGCATTGGTGGCTTCGTCGAAGAAAAGAAATTCCGGATTTTTATACACGGCACGCGCTATCAGCAAACGTTGTTTCTGCCCCTGACTGATACCGTTTCCCTCCATACCGATTTTGGTGTTATACCCCAATGGAAGCGAGTCTATGAAATCACGGATATTGGCTACCGCCACGGCATGGCGCAGCCGCTCCACATCAATCTGCTCCTCTCCCACAGCAATATTCTGCGCAATGGTTTCCGAAAAGATAAAGCCGTCCTGCATCACGGCTCCCGTCTTGGCACGCCACAAGTGGGGATTTATGTTCTCTAACGAAGCATCACCCACCTTCACAGCCCCCTTATTGGGCGAATAGAAACCAAGCATCAGTTTCACCAGAGTAGTCTTTCCACTCCCGCTCGCACCTACAATAGCTGTCACTTTATGTTCGGGAATCACTAAAGAGACATTATCCAGCACATAGTCTCTATCCGCTCCATCGTAACTGAAGCACACATTTTCCATCTTTATATCCCGTCTCTCAGGCAAAACGGACAATTTGGAAGCAATATCCTGCTCCTCATCCGGTTTCCCATGTACCTCATTCAGCCGTTCCAGACTTATCTTGGCGTCCTGAAACTGCTGCGCAAATCCTATAAAAGAAGAGACCGGCGCACTGAGCTGACCGATGATATAAGTCAGAGACATCATCATACCCAGTGTCATCTCCCCTTCCACCACCGCCTTTGCCGCAATAAACGAGATTATAATATTCGTGGTCTGATTGAAAAATACAGAACCTACTTGTTGTACTTGCCCCAAAGCCAACCCTTTTACGCTGATTTTAAACAGTTTCACCTGAATACGCTCCCACTGCCAGCGCTTCTGTGTCTCGCAGTTATTCAACTTTATTTCCTGCATAGCGGTCACCATCTGCACAAGGTTACTCTGCTCTCCGGCTGCTTGTGCAAACCGACGGATATCCAATTCACGGCGATATTTCATAAAAGCAAGTATCCAGGCAATATACAAGCTGTTACCTAAAAGAAAGATTCCCAATACCACCAAATTGTAGTAAGCAAGTACAATAGCAAAGATGAAAAAACTGACAAAGGAAAAGAGCGTACTAATAGAAGAACCTGTCAGAAAATTCTTTATACGGTCATGGTCACCAATGCGCTGTATAATGTCTCCCACCATCTTCGTATCAAAAAAATGAAGCGGCAACTTCATCAACTTTGCCAAAAAGTCCGAAATAAGGGAGATGGATATACGCGTATTCACATGCAACAATATCCAGCTACGGATAAACTCTACCGATAGTTGTGATACCGAGATTATAATCTGCGCAACCAGCACTAAGGTAATAAAGCTCAAATTTCCGTCACTGATACCCACATCCACCAAGGCTTGCGTAAGAAAAGGTAGGATAAGCTGAAGTAAGCTCACCACCAACATGCCCAATATCAGCTGAAACAACTCTTTCCTATAGGGAGTCAGATAACGGAAGAAAAAACGCAACCCTCTTTCTTTCAGTTCCGGTTCTCCCTCACCATTATAAAAGTCAGGAGTGGGTTCCAGTGCAAGCGCAGTCCCCTTCTCTTCTCCGTCCGATTTGGTAGCTAACCAGCATCGCTTCAATTCCAGTTCATTATACGTAACCAACTGAGTTGCAGGGTCTGCTATCCTAAACGTGTATTGCCCTTTCTTTTTCTTAACATCATAGCAAACCACAAAATGACTCTGATTCCAATGCAAAATGCAAGGCAGAGGAACATCTTCCGCCAATTGTTCAAAAGAGACACGAACTCCGGACGTTCTGAAACCAATAGACTCAGCAGCATCGCTGATGCCTAACATGGAAACACCATTGCGAGAAATAAAAGAACGGGCACGCAAAGTCTGCAAAGAATAACTCTTTCCGTAATATTTGGCTATCATACGTAGGCAAGTAGGTCCACAATCCATAGCATCAAGCTGACGATAATATGGGAATATCTGCTTCATATCTTTAATGAACCGCTCTTACCAATTATGAAAATTCAGTCAACACTCTTATATTTATATAATAAGACAACGGGATTTGACTCCTCATTCAATCCTGCAGCAATTTCTTTAGCTCTCCCTTTCAGCTCATTATTTTCATAAGTTTCCACCAATTGATTGGCTGCCAAGGTCTGGAAAGCAGCTATTTCATCATTATTCATCGGATGGGATACCAAATCTACACCTTGCAGTTTAGCAAAGTCACCATTACGCACAATAGCATCGAATACTGCATTTTCTAGCTTGTCATACACCACACCGATAGTAGGGAATCCACTTCTTTTGTCAAAATCGAATACCTTTTGTATCGTTTGCATAAAATAATAACGTTCTGTAACCGCCCCTATGGTAAGAAGAATTTCAGGATTCTCGGAAGGAGTTTTCACCAAAAACGGACATAATTTATTTTCCTTCGATACATAGTTGTACACCGTATCAGTAGATGTTTCCACAAGCAACCAATCACCTTTATACGGTATTATCGGACGTACAGAAGCTACTGCAATACCGTCCCCTTTTTGTACAAAAGGTGCTTTGACAATATCAAATGGAACTGGAATCCCTTTCACCACGCTTCCGTCTTTCTTTGATATTATCATATGATAAAACGGCTTTTCTTTCAACTTTCCCTCATTGTAATATACAGACATATCATAGCAAATCAAACTATTCTCATCATAATTGAACACATCCATAAATTCAGCACCTTGTACATAGTTTAAACTACGTTTGAAATTGCCAAACAAATCGTAAACAAGTATCTTTTTTGAAGGAGTACTGTTGACATACAACTCATTCTTACCTTCATCTAATACTATGCCATTAATAAAAGTATACTCCTCAGCGCCCTGCCCCCGACGATTCCACTTCCTCACTCCCTTACCAGTTTTTCTGTCAAAAAGGAAGATGTCACCATCATTATTCCAGTTTTGCTTCACAAAGTTACTACAAAAAAGTGAAATGCGGAAAGTTATAGTGATAGAATTGAGTTACAAGGGTTTTAGTTGAAGTGGCGATAATTCGTGAAGCCATTACAATCCCTGCCGAAGCCAAATCCTGACGCCGCAACGTTACTTGTTCGTAACCATGCCCGAAAATGCGACAAACGGGTACGGATAGCGAAACAATACGTTAAGGAATAGTGAGTTACCGATAACTCACGCAAAAATTTCGGTTACGGAAAAAGATTGCTCCGTTCCTCCCCGTTTTGCGTACCGACACCGGACTCTTCACCAACTAATTTTGAAACCAAAAAATTAAGGACGATGAAGAGTACATTTTCAGTAATCTATTACCTCAAGCGTCAGGTAGTGAAAAAGGACGGGACAGTACCCGTCATGGGACGCATCACGGTGGACGGCAGCCAGACGCAGTTCAGCTGCAAGCTGACAGTCGATCCGAAACTGTGGGACACCAAAGGTGGACGTGTCACAGGCAGAAGCGCGGCGGCACTCGAAACGAACCGTATGCTTGACAAGATGCGGGTGCGCATCAATAGGCACTATCAGGAAATCATGGAACGTGACAACTTCGTCACGGCTGAGAAGGTGAAGAACGCTTTTCTCGGACTGGAACACCGCTACCACACGCTGATGCAGGTGTACCGTCGTCACAATGAGGACTATGAGAAACAGGTGGAAGCAGGCATGAAAGCAAAAGGTACACTGGAAAAGTACCGTATCGTTTACAAGCACCTGCAAGAGTTCCTCGACATCCGCTACCATGTGAAGGACATCGCACTGAAAGAGCTTACCCCCGCTTTCATCTCCGACTTCGAGATGTTCCTGCGCACGGACAAACACTGCTGCACCAATACCGTGTGGCTGTACGTCTGCCCGCTACGGACGATGGTGTTCATCGCCATCAACAACGAGTGGCTGACACGCGACCCGTTCCGCGAGTATGAAATCAAGAAGGAGGAAACAACACGCAGTTTTCTGACCAAAGAGGAAATACGCCTGCTGATGGACGGGAAACTGAAAAACGCCAAACAGGAACTGTACCGTGACCTCTACCTGTTCTGCGCTTTCACCGGGTTGTCGTTCTCGGATATGCGCAACCTCACGGAAGAGAATATCCGCACCTACTTCGACGAACACGAGTGGATAAACATCAACCGCCAGAAAACGGGCGTGGTGTCCAACATCCGCCTGCTTGACATCGCCAACCGCATAATCGGCAAATACCGTGGGCTGTGCGAGAACGGCAAGATATTCCCCGTCCCGCATTATAACACGTGCCTTGCCGGTATCCGTGCCGTCGCCAAGCGTTGCGGCATCACCAAGCATATCACGTGGCATCAGAGCCGCCACACGGCAGCCACGACGGTATTTCTCTCTAATGGCGTACCTATCGAAACCGTCAGCTCCATGCTCGGACACAAGAGCATAAAGACGACGCAGATTTACGCGAAGATAACCAAAGAAAAACTCAATCAGGACATGAAGAACCTTGCCGCAAGGTTGAACAGTGTTGAGGAATTTGCAGGTTGCACCATCTAAAAAAGAGAAGCCATGAAACGTGACATAATCATCATAGAGGACAAGGCGGTCAGCGTAACCGGTAACGACGTGTGGATGACCGCCACCGAAATCGCCGGACTGTTCCATACGACCGTCCCGGCAGTGAACGCCGCCATCAAAGCCATCCGCAAGTCGGACGTGCTTAACGACTACGAGGTGTGCCGCTACATGCAACTTGAAAACGGACTGTACGCAGATGTGTACGCGCTTGAAATCATCATCCCCGTCGCCTTCCGGCTGAACACCTACAACACCCACCTGTTCCGCACATGGCTGGTGGGAAAAGCTCTCGCCAAAGAGAAACGGCAGGCATACGTGATGTTCATACAGAACGGAAAAGCCGGGTACTGCTGATTGCGCATACCACATAAGACAAGGAAACGGGCAGCACCACAAAAAGTGTCGCCCGTTTCCTTTTTTCTTGCCAACCGCGCTCACTCCAGCGGCTTGCGGTAATTTGCTTCCAGCACTTCACGCAGCCCCGTTTCCGGGTAAAGCACCTTCCCTCCCAAAAGTATGAAGGGCAACACGCGGTTGTTGCGGTATTCCTGCAATGTGCGTCGGCTTACGCGGAGCAGTTCCGCCACCTCGCCGTCCGTCAGGTAACGTTCCCCGTCCAGCAGAGGACGGTAACTTTCCAGAAAGGCGGACAGCCATTTCGAGCCTTTGCGCATATCCTGCACCACAGAGGCTATCGGCTCGTCTTCCATCGTAAAAACATCGTTGTTCTCGTTCATCATAACTTCGGATTCAGTGGGTGAATAAATCAAATCATCTGCCGTGCGGATAGAGCGTGCCGATAAGCGGTATCAGCCGCTTCACCTCCTCCGGCTTGTAATAAAACCTGCGGTTTATCTGCGAGTAGCCGATAAGCCGCCTGTCGCGCAGCGTCTGCAACGTGCGCGAACTTATTCTCAACTGCCTACAGACTTCCTCGCCCGTGAGCCATCTTTCCATGCGCCTCGTGTCGCTTTTGCGCCTCAGGGCGGCGACCTTCTCCGAGAGTGCGCCGAATGCCGCCACCATCATCTCGAAAGTCTTTTTCTCGATAGATACTATTTCCATATTCATGCAATTATCGGTTTGCCCGCAAAGGTAACGGTACGGTCCTGAACACGTGCCGTTTTCCGCTGAAAGGCTGCCTGTTGCGCCGTTTGACCGGGTTACGGAGCCATCTTCCGTAAAAATCTTACGTGAGTCACGTAGTGAGTTGTTAAAGCCCCTTTTGTTTATTGCCGATTTTTGCTGCAGAAACAAAAAGAAAGGACTGAATATGAAAGTGATAACGATGGAAAGTTCCGCCTTCCGGTCATTGACGGAACAGATAGCGGAGATTGCGGCACACGTCCGTGCCGCCTCCGGCGACAAGAAAGCGGCATCGCCCGACAGGTTGCTCACCACACGCGAGGCGGCGCACCTGCTTAACGTGAGTACCCGCACCCTCCAGCGTATGCGCAGCGAGCAACGCATCGGTTATGTCGTGCTTCGCGGTAAATGCCGCTACCGGCAGTCGGAAATAGACCGCCTGCTTGAAGCGTGTGCCGTCAACGAGGACGCGGCGACACCGCAGGAATTGAAACGCAACCACACGCTGCGCACTGGCGGCAAACCAAAAGGAAGGAGGACATAGGTCATGGAACTGCTCACACGAAACAACTTCGAGGGCTGGATGCAGAAGCTGATGGAACGGCTCGACCGTCAGGACGAACTGCTGCTGGCGATGAAGGCTGAGGGGAAACAGCCTACTATCACGGAAAGCATCCGCCTTTTCGACAATCAGGATTTGTGCATGCTGCTCCAGATAAGCAAGCGCACACTGCAACGCTACCGCAGTGTCGGCGCATTGCCCTACAAGACACTGGGCAAGAAAACCTATTACAGCGAGGAGGATGTGCTGACATTCCTTTCCAACCATATCAAGGACTTCAAAAAAGAAGATATAGCCTTCTACAAGGCTCGTATCCATAATTTCTTTCATAAATAACCCATTAAAACATTTTTCAAATGGCAAAGAAAAAAGACGAAAAGGACGTGCTGGTAGTCCGTGATGAGAAGACGGGCGAGATCAGCGTGGTAGCCGGGCTGAATGCAGACGGCACACCCAAGCGTACCCCTGCGAAAGCTGAGAACGCGCAGAGTTTCCTGCAATTCGACCGACACGGCGACGTGCTGGACAACTTCTTCAAGAACTTCTTCCGGCAGTGCAAGGAACCCAGCCGCTTCGGTTTCTACCGCATCGCGGCAGACCAAGTGGATTCCATGCTTGGCGTGATGAAAGACCTGCTTCAGCATCCGTACCAGAACAAACAAATCCTTGCACCGCACAAAATCGACACCTTCCCTTATCAACAGCAGGTGCAGGAAGAGATGGCGGCACAAAAGACAGAGAAACAAGAACCTCAAAAACAGGAAAACATGGAACAACAGAAAGAACAGCAGGAAAGCCCGCAACAGACGCAGGGCAGACAGGGCTACCAACCCATCAACGAGAGCAAAATCAACTGGCAGGAGCTGGAGGACAGATGGGGCGTGAAGCGTGACGACCTTGAAAAGTCCGGAGACCTTACGAAGATGCTCCACTACGGCAAGTCCGACTTGGTAAAGGTCAAGCCCACCTTCGGCGGCGAATCATTCGAGCTGGACGCCCGCCTCTCCTTCAAGAAGGACGGTGAGGGAAATGTCAGCCTCGTGCCGCACTTCATCCGCAAGGAGCAGAAGTTAGATGAGTACAAGGAACACAAATTCTCCGACGATGACCGGAAGAACCTGCGCGAAACGGGCAACCTCGGCAGGGTCGTGGACATTGAGGACAGGGAAACGGGCGAAATCATCCCCTCCTACATCAGCATCGACCGCAAGACGAATGAAATCACGGACATTCCGGCAAACAAGGTGCGCATCCCGGAGCGCATCGGCAAGACGGAAATCACCAAACAGGAGCAGGACATGCTCCGCGCCGGACTGCCCGTGCGCGACAAGCTCATCGAGCGCAACGACGGCAGGAAGTTCGTCACCACCCTTCAAGTGAACGTGGAGCAGCGCGGCGTGGAGTTCGTGCCGGGAACCGGAAGGTCGCCCCGTACCGCACAGACGCAGGAAGCCAAAGGTGACACCTCGAAAAGTCAGGCGCAAGGCGGGGAAAATGCCGCACAGACCAAGAAGGAGCAACGCCGCAACACGTGGATGAACGAGGACGGCAGCATCCGCCCCATCAGCAAATGGAGCGGCGTGAACTTCACCGACAAGCAGAAAGCCGACTACGTGGCGGGTAAAGCCGTGAAACTGGAGAACGTGACCGACAAGCAGGGCTTCCATGCCACGATGTATATCAAGTTCAACCCGGAGAAGGGCCGCCCGTACCGCTACGAAACGAACCCCGACAACGCCCAGCAGGTCGCCCCGTCCAACGAGAGCCGCACACAGGTGGCGGTGAACAACGAGGGCAAAACCAACGAGGCGACAAAGAACCTGAAAGAGCCTTTGCAGAAAGGTCAGACCGCCCCGAAGGACGACCGCCAGCAACAGCAGCAGGAGAAGCCGAAAAAGAAGAACAACAAAGGCATGAAAATGTAATCCCGTGTCCGCCACTGAATCCAAAATAAAATCCAAAGTATCAACAAAAAAGCAAGAAAACATGAAGACAATCATTGCAGAAAAGCCCTCCGTGGCACGTGAAATCGCCCGCATCGTGGGCGCGACAAAGAGAGAGGAAGGATATTTCGAGGGAGGCGGCTATGCCGTGACATGGGCATTCGGACACCTCGTTCAGCTTGCCATGCCCGACGGCTACGGCGTGCGCGGATTTGTCCGTGACAACCTCCCGATTATTCCCGACACATTCACGCTCGTCCCCCGTCAGGTCAGGACGGAGAAAGGTTACAAGCCCGACAGCGGCGTGGTGTCGCAGATAAAAGTCATCAAAAGACTGTTCGACACAAGCGAACATATCATCGTGGCGACCGATGCCGGACGCGAGGGAGAGCTTATCTTCCGCTACCTCTACCACTATACGGGTTGCACCACTCCTTTCGTGCGCCTGTGGATCAGCTCTCTCACCGACAAAGCTATCCGTGAGGGACTGCGGAAACTCGAAGACGGCAGCAAATACGACAACCTCTACCTCGCCGCCAAAGCGCGGAGCGAATCCGACTGGCTCGTGGGCATCAACGGCACACAGGCGTTATCCATCGCCGCCGGACACGGCACGTATTCCGTGGGGCGGGTGCAGACACCAACGTTGGCTATGGTATGTGAACGCTACTGGGAGAACCGCCGCTTTACGTCCGAAGCATTCTGGCTGCTCCATATCGCAACGGACGGTTGCGACGGCGAAGTCGTGAAATTCTCATCCTCCGAGAAATGGAAAGAGAAAGAACCGGCGATGGAACTATATAATAAGGTAAAGGCGGCAGGTTGCGCCACTGTCACGAAAGCCGAGCGCAAGGAGAAGACGGAGGAAACTCCCTTGCTCTACGACCTGACCACGCTCCAGAAAGAAGCCAACGCCAAGCACGGCTTCACGGCGGAACAGACGCTTGAAATCGCGCAGAAACTCTACGAAAAGAAGTTGATAACCTATCCGAGAACGGGAAGCCGCTACATCCCCGAAGACGTGTTTGCCGAAATTCCCAAACTGCTCGCTTTCATCGGCACACAGCCCGAATGGAAAGACAAGGTGCGGGCAAAAGCCGCCCCGACACGCCGCAGCGTGGACGACGGCAAGGTGACAGACCACCATGCCCTGCTCGTCACGGGTGAGAAACCGCTCTTCCTCTCCAAAGAGGACAATACCATCTATCAGATGATTGCCGGGCGCATGGTCGAGGCATTCTCTGAGAAATGCGTCAAGGATGTGACCACTGTCACGGCGGAATGTGCCGGAGTGGAGTTTACCGTAAAAGGCAGCGTCGTGAAGCAAACCGGATGGCGTGCCGTCTATGGCGAGGAAAAAGAGGAAATTACCATCCCCGGCTGGCAGGAAGGCGACACGCTGACACCGAAAGGCTCGTCCATTACCGAAGGAAAGACCAAACCCAAGCCGCTGCATACCGAAGCCACCCTGCTCTCGGCAATGGAAACGGCGGGCAAGGAAATTGAGGACGACGCACTGCGGCAGGCGATGAAGGACTGTGGCATCGGTACTCCCGCCACACGCGCCTCCATCATCGAAACGCTTTTCAAGCGCGGTTACATGGAACGCTGCAAGAAGTCGCTTGTTCCCACCGAAAAAGGACTTGCCCTCAATTCCGTCGTCAAGACGATGCGCATCGCCGATGTTGCCATGACGGGCGAATGGGAAAAGGAGCTGGCGCGTATCGAGCGCGGGGAACTGTCCGCCGACACCTTCCGCAAGGAGATAGAGGCGTACACACGTGAGATAACCTCCGAACTGCTCTCGTGCGACAAGCTCTTCGGCAGCCGTGACTCCGGCTGCGCGTGTCCCAAGTGTGGCACGGGCAGGATGCGGTTCTACGGCAAGGTGGTACGCTGCGACAACACGGAGTGCGGACTGCCCGTGTTCCGGCTGAAAGCGGGACGCACCCTGTCCGACGATGAAATCAAAGACCTGCTCACCGAAGGGCATACCAAGCTGCTCAAAGGGTTCAAGAGCAAACAGGGCAAGAGTTTCGATGCTGTTGTCGCCTTTGACGGGGAATATAACACGACTTTTGTGTTCCCGGAGGCTAAAAAGGGCAAGAAATTTTCAGGACGGAAGAAATAGTATTAACTTTGCCACTTGTTCAGAGTAATGAATTGTTCTTCGATACCGGATTACACTCATACTTTGGATTTAGTGGTGGCACTCGGAGGGATACCGAGTGCCTTTTTCTTCCTTTTTCCAACCGATTATCCCGTTAATTATCAATCCGCTAAATCCAAAGTAATGAACAACAAGAAGAAAAACGAGGGTCAGACCGACTTTTCCTATTACGGTCTGTACCTGCTGGACTATCTCCGCACGAACAAGTTTGAACAGGCTGACGACACCGCTTTCATACGGGAACGGGCCGACCGTGCCGCCGAAACGTATGAGAGGGCACGGCTTGAAGGCTATCCCGCCGATGGTGCGCAGGAACTGGCGATGGACACGCTGCTGCGCGGGCTGCATTATTCCCGTTACGCCATCCTCCGCGAAGTCGTGGAAAACGAGTTTGCCGATGAAGTGCCGGAAGAGAAGCGTGAAGCCTTTGTCCTGAAACTGCTGCCGCTTGTCGGCAACGTGTTCTCCGTCTATGACCTCTCGGATGACAATTTCGCCCTGTCTTCCGATTACGACCTGCTCTACACGGAGCTGACGGGAGCAACCGTCCTTTACTTAGACGAATATGGCGTTTAACCGCAAACAGAAACTGCGGGACAACATCGAGGCGATACGGACGGCATTCATCCTTGACAGGGAAAACAGGACAGCGACAACCGAAGAGCGTGCCATACTTCAAAGGTACTGCGGTTTCGGCGGTCTGAAATGTATCCTCAACCCTGCAAAGGAACTGACGGATGCCGTCCGGTGGGCGAAATCCGACCTCGAACTGTTCGCCCCGACGGTGGAGCTGCACAGGCTTATCCGTGAGAACAGCAAGGACGAAACAGAGTACAAGCGGTTTGTGGATTCGCTGAAAGCGTCCGTGCTGACCGCTTTCTACACCCCCAAAGAGATAACCGACACCATCGCGGACGTGCTGGCAGATTACAGCGTCCGCCCCGCCCGTATGCTCGAACCGTCGGCAGGTGTCGGCGTGTTCGTGGATTCCATGCTACGGCACAGCCCCAATGCGGATGTGATGGCTTTCGAGAAGGATCTGCTCACGGGTACAATCTTGAGGCATCTCTATCCCGACCAGAAAATGCGCACCTGCGGTTTTGAGAAAATCGAAAGACCGTTCAACAATTATTTCGACTTGGCGGTGTCCAACATTCCGTTCGGTGACATTGCCGTGTTCGACGCGGAGTTTCAGCGGAGCGACTCTTTCGGCAGACGCTCCGCCCAGAAAACCATCCACAACTATTTCTTTCTCAAAGGACTGGATGCCGTGCGTGACGGCGGTATCGTGGCGTTCATCACCTCGCAAGGGGTATTGAATAGCACCAAGACCTCCGTGCGTAACGAGCTGTTCAGTCAGGCCAATCTGGTATCCGCGATACGCCTGCCCAACAACCTGTTCACGGACAACGCGGGGACGGAGGTGGGCAGCGACCTGATTGTCCTGCAAAAGAACCTCAGCAAGAAGGAAATGTCGCAGGACGAGCGGCTGATGACCGTGATACAGACGGACACGAAAACCGACCTGACCGACAACGCCTATTTCATCCACCACCCGGAACGCATCGTGCATACGACGTCGAAACTTGACACTGACCCCTACGGGAAGCCCGCTATGGTTTATCTGCACGAGGGCAAGACCGCAGGTATCGCCGGGGACTTGCGCCGGATGCTCAACGAGGATTTCCATTACAGGCTCGCCATGCGTCTGTATTCGGGAACAATCTGGCAGTCGGGAACGGAAGAAAAGGTTACCGTTCAAAAGGAGGCGGAGCGTCCTGCTATAAAATTGGAAACGGTATCTTCGGCGCAGACGGTGGAAACTCCGACGGAAAAACCGCAACCCGTTGAGGAAAAACCGGAGATAGAGCCACGTCCGAAATATTCTGACGGGGTGCAGCTCTCCTTGCTCGACCTCTGGGGGATGACGGAAGAGGTCAGCCAACCGAAAACCTCCAAAAAGAAAAAGACGGTGAAAAAGGCAGTTACGGCAAAGTCCACTCCGCCCAAACCGAAAGTCACGGTTACACCGACAGCTCCAACTGCAAAACCCGCTATGGAGAATAAGGAGGTGAAAGCGGAGAACACCGCCAAGCCTGCCGACCCGGACGACATCTATGCAAAGCTGGACTGGGAAACCAATCCTCCCATCAACGGCTTCTACGAGATGATGATGGAACTCACGCCGGAGCGCAGGAAGGAACTTCGGGAGCTGGCAAGGCAGCATAATGAAAAACATGAAAACAGAACGGTTGCGACGATCACGCCGGAAGTACCACGTGAACAACCCCGGCAGGAGGAAACACAGCCGGAAGCAGTCGCCGCACCTGCTGTTACCGATGCTCCACCGGAAACGGTGGCTACTTCCCTTTTTCCCGACATCGAACCGGAAAAGCCGAAGGAGGAAGTCGCGGACCTTACGCCGCGTGCCTACCATCGCACGCCGGAGATGCACCTGCGCGAAGGCTCGCTGGTGGCTGACCGGGGGCGTCATAACATCGGCTATCTGAAGGACATCACGCCATACGGGGCTACATTCCAGCCGCTCGACCTGAAAGGATACCAGAAGGAAAAGGCGTTGTTGTATGTGTCGCTGCGTGACGCCTACGAGCGTCTGTACCGTTATGAATCGCTCCGGCGCGAGGCAAATGTTCCGTGGCGAGAGCATCTGAATACCTGTTACGATGAGTTTGTCATGCGCTACGGCAACCTCAACGCCAAGCAGAACGTGAAGTTAGTGATGATGGACGCGGGCGGGCGTGACATCCTTTCGCTGGAACGGGTGGAGAACGGAAAGTTCGTCAAGGCGGACATCTTCGAGCATCCCGTTTCCTTCTCCGTGGAGAGCCATGCCAACGTAGGCTCTCCCGAAGAAGCCCTGTCCGCGTCGCTCAACAAATATGGCACGGTCAATCTCGACTATATGCGGGAGATAACCGACAGCACGGCGGAGGAGTTGCTCACAGCCCTGCAAGGACGCATCTATTACAATCCGCTCGTGACCGGTTACGAAATCAAAGACCGCTTCATAGCCGGGAACGTGATAGAGAAGGCGGAACGCATAGAGGCTTGGATGGGCGAAAACCCCGAAAGTGAGCGTATGCCGGAAGTGAAACAGGCGTTGGAGGCTCTGAAAGATGCCGAACCGCCGCGTATCGCCTTCGAGGATCTGGACTTCAATTTCGGGGAACGCTGGATTCCGACGGGTGTCTATGCCGCCTACATGAGCCGGCTGTTCGACACGGAGGTGAAAATCGCCTATTCCGCAAGCATGGACGAGTTTTCGGTTGCGTGCGGCTACCGCACCATGAAAATCACGGACGAGTTTCTGGTAAAGGGGTATTACCGGAACTATGACGGTATGCACCTCTTGAAACACGCCCTGCACAACACCTGCCCCGACATGATGAAGTCCATCGGCAAGGACGAGCATGGCAACGACATCAAGGTGCGCGACAGCGAGGGCATACAGCTCGCCAACGCCAAGATTGATGAAATCCGCAACGGTTTCTCCGAATGGCTCGAAGAACAGTCGCCGCAGTTCAAGGAACGGCTGACGACAATGTATAACCGCAAGTTCAACTGTTTCGTGCGCCCGAAGTATGACGGCTCGCACCAGACCTTCCCCGACCTCAATCTGAAAGGCTTGGCAAGCCGGGGTATCAAGAGCGTCTATCCCTCGCAGATGGATTGCGTCTGGATGCTGAAACAGAACGGCGGCGGAATTTGCGACCACGAGGTGGGAACCGGCAAGACGCTGATAATGTGCATCGCCGCGCATGAGATGAAGCGTCTGAAATTGGCACATAAGCCGATGATTATCGGGCTGAAAGCCAACGTTGCGGAGATTGCCGCCACCTATCAGGCGGCATATCCCAACGCACGTATTCTGTACGCTTCGGAGAAGGACTTTTCGACCGCCAACCGTGTGCGCTTCTTCAATAATATAAAGAACAACGACTACGATTGTGTCATCATGTCGCACGACCAGTTCGGCAAGATACCGCAGTCGCCGGAGTTGCAGCAGCGCATCCTGCAAGCGGAGCTTGACACGGTGGAGGAAAACCTCGAAGTGCTGCGGCAGCAGGGAAAGAACGTGTCGCGGGCTATGCTGAAAGGTCTGGAGAAGCGCAAACACAACCTTGAAGCGAAGCTGGAGAAGGTGGAACATGCCATAAAGTCACGCACGGACGACGTGGTGGATTTCAAGCAGATGGGCATCGACCACATCTTCATAGATGAGAGCCACCAGTTCAAAAATCTGACGTTCAACACGCGCCATGACCGTGTGGCGGGACTGGGCAACAGCGAGGGAAGCCAGAAGGCACTGAACATGCTCTTTGCCATACGCACCATACAGGAGCGCACGGGCAGAGACTTGGGAGCGACCTTCCTTTCGGGTACTACCATCAGCAACTCGCTGACGGAGTTGTATCTGCTGTTCAAGTATTTGCGTCCGAAGGAGCTGGAACGGCAGGACATCCGATGTTTCGACGCTTGGGCGGCGATATTCGCCAAGAAGACGACGGATTTTGAATTTAACGTGACGAACAACGTGGTTCAAAAGGAGCGTTTCCGCTACTTCATCAAGGTGCCGGAACTTGCCGCCTTCTATAATGAAATCACGGACTACCGCACGGCAGAGGACGTGGGCGTAGATCGTCCCAACAAGAATGAGATACTGCACCACATACCGCCCACGCCGGAGCAGGAGGACTTCATACAGAAGCTGATGCAGTTCGCCAAGACTGGCGATGCCACACTTCTGGGCAGGCTGCCGCTTTCGGAAACGGAGGAAAAGGCGAAGATGCTTATCGCCACCGACTACGCCCGCAAGATGGCACTCGACATGCGCATGATAGACCCGCATTATGAAGACCACCCCGATAACAAGGCGAGCCACTGTGCCAAGATGATCGCGGAGTATTACCAAAAATACGACGCGCAGAAAGGCACGCAGTTCGTTTTCTCGGACTTGGGGACATATCAGCCGGGCGACGGGTGGAACGTCTATTCGGAAATCAAGCGCAAGCTGACGGAGGATTACGGCATACCGCCAAGCGAGGTGCGCTTCATTCAGGAGTGCAAGACCGACAAGGCTCGGAAGGCGGTGATAGACGCCATGAATGCCGGAACGGTGCGTGTTCTGTTCGGCTCCACCTCCATGCTCGGAACGGGTGTGAACGCACAGAAAAGGTGTGTGGCAATTCATCATCTCGATACGCCGTGGCGACCGTCCGACCTGCAACAGCGTGACGGACGCGGAGTTAGAGCCGGAAACGAAATTGCCAAGCATTTCGCCGGGAACAACGTGGACGTAATCATCTACGCGGTGGAGAAGTCACTGGACAGCTACAAGTTCAACCTCCTGCACTGCAAGCAGACTTTCATCAGCCAGCTCAAAAGCGGTGCTATGGGGGCGCGTACCATCGACGAGGGGGCAGTGGACGAGAAATCGGGCATGAACTTTTCGGAATATATGGCGTTGCTATCCGGCAACACCGACCTGCTGGACAAGGCGAAACTTGAAAAGCGCATCGCCTCGCTCGAAGGGGAACGCAAGTCGTTTAACAAGGGCAAGCGTGATTCGGAGTTCAAGTTAGAGTCGAAGACGGGCGAGTTGCGTAACAACACGGCTTTCATAGATGCCATGACGGAGGACTGGAACCGCTTCCTTTCGGTGGCGCAGACCGACAGGGAGGGCAACCGCCTTAATATAATAAAGGTGGACGGTGTGGATTCCGCCGATGAGAAGGTTATCGGAAAGCGTTTGCAGGAGATAGCGAAAAACGCCACTACGGGCGGGCTTTACACACAGGTCGGAGAACTGTACGGTTTTCCGATAAAGGTGGTGAGCGAGAGGATACTCAAAGAGGGATTGGAGTTTACCGACAACCGCTTCGTGGTAGAGGGGAACTACAAGTACACCTATAACAACGGACATCTGGCAATGGCTGATCCGATGGCTGCCGCCCGAAACTTCCTGAACGCGATGGAGAGGATACCCTCCATTATCGACCAGTACAAGGCGAAGAACGAGGTGCTGGAGAGGGAGATACCGCAGTTGCAGGAGATAGCGGGCAAGGTGTGGAAGAAGGAGGACGAGCTGAAGCAGCTGAAATCCGAACTTGCCGCCCTTGACCGAAAAATACAGCTGGAACTTGCGCCGCCCACGCCCGAAGTCGCCGAAAAGGAGAAAGAAGGGCAACAGGTCAAGCCGGAAGCGGAAGATGTGAGGAACAGGCAGGCGCAATATCCCGAAAATGCACCGCCGCAGATACGCAGTCCGGCGGATAGTATCGTTGCCAACCATGTCATAATCGGGCGTCCGGGACTGTATGCCAAGGAGGAAACCCGGTTCAAAGGATTGAAAATATAACCTTAGGAATTTTATCTGAAGTATTAATAAGGGCTATCCCAAAAGGTCTAAAAGTAAATTTTATCCTTTCTGCAAGTATCTGTAGGATGGCAACTGCATTTTTTTCTTTTTGGGCAGCCCTTATTAAAATTTATTCTTATTTTAGGTTATATACATTCATGTCCATTTATGTAAAAAATCCTGCTGACCTTGTTTATGTCTTGTCAGTCACCATTTGCAAAACCATATTTGACCCTCAAAGAGGCTGAATTTGATAAGCAACTTGCTACATACTCATAATAAGGAGCTAAATAGAACACGAATGGGAAATACTCAAATGCCAAACTAAAGAAGATATTGGCCAAAATAAACGCTATACCGAGAGAGAAACTTGATTTTTCAACTTCCTAAAACAGTGTTGTTCAAACATTTCTACTTATTTGTACTTACCAGTTGAACCTACGTTTCCCTAATAAAATGTCTATGGTAAAAAGTTAAAAAATCCTCCTACTTTTGTTAGATATATTTTTTTGTGTAATTTTGTAATCGTTATGCGGCAGTAATAATATACATATTAATACGAGTTAGGAATCCTGTAGTTCTCATATGCTACGAGGAGGTATTAAAAGGTGCGTTTCGACAATGCATCTATTGTAGTATATTATTGCTTAATCCAAATGAATATTATAAATTTAGGAATTCTTGCTCACATTGATGCAGGAAAAACTTCCGTAACCGAGAATCTGCTGTTTGCCAGTGGAGCAACGGAAAAGTGCGGCTGTGTGGATAATGGTGACACCATAACGGACTCTATGGATATAGAGAAACGTAGAGGAATTACTGTTCGGGCTTCTACGACATCTATTATCTGGAATGGTGTGAAATGCAATATCATTGACACTCCGGGACACATGGATTTTATTGCGGAAGTGGAGCGGACATTCAAAATGCTTGATGGAGCAGTCCTCATCTTATCCGCAAAGGAAGGCATACAAGCGCAGACAAAGTTGCTGTTCAATACTTTACAGAAGCTGCAAATCCCGACAATTATATTTATCAATAAGATTGACCGAGCCGGTGTGAATTTGGAGCGTTTGTATCTGGATATAAAAGCAAATCTGTCTCAAGATGTCCTGTTTATGCAAAATGTTGTCGATGGATCGGTTTATCCGGTTTGCTCCCAAACATATATAAAGGAAGAATACAAAGAATTTGTATGCAACCATGACGACAATATATTAGAACGATATTTGGCGGATAGCGAAATTTCACCGGCTGATTATTGGAATACGATAATCGCTCTTGTGGCAAAAGCCAAAGTCTATCCGGTGCTACATGGATCAGCAATGTTCAATATCGGTATCAATGAGTTGTTGGACGCCATCACTTCTTTTATACTTCCTCCGGCATCGGTCTCAAACAGACTTTCATCTTATCTTTATAAGATAGAGCATGACCCCAAAGGACATAAAAGAAGTTTTCTAAAAATAATTGACGGAAGTCTGAGACTTCGAGACGTTGTAAGAATCAACGATTCGGAAAAATTCATCAAGATTAAAAATCTAAAAACTATCAATCAGGGCAGAGAGATAAATGTTGATGAAGTGGGCGCCAATGATATCGCGATTGTAGAGGATATGGATGATTTTCGAATCGGAAATTATTTAGGTGCTGAACCTTGTTTGATTCAAGGATTATCGCATCAGCATCCCGCTCTCAAATCCTCCGTCCGGCCAGACAGGCCCGAAGAGAGAAGCAAGGTGATATCCGCTCTGAATACATTGTGGATTGAAGACCCGTCTTTGTCCTTTTCCATAAACTCATATAGTGATGAATTGGAAATCTCGTTATATGGTTTAACCCAAAAGGAAATCATACAGACATTGCTGGAAGAACGATTTTCCGTAAAGGTCCATTTTGATGAGATCAAGACTATATACAAAGAACGACCTGTAAAAAAGGTCAATAAGATTATTCAGATCGAAGTGCCGCCCAACCCTTATTGGGCCACAATAGGGCTGACTCTTGAACCCTTACCGTTAGGGACAGGGTTGCAAATCGAAAGTGACATCTCCTATGGTTATCTGAACCATTCTTTTCAAAATGCCGTTTTTGAAGGGATTCGTATGTCTTGCCAATCCGGGTTACATGGATGGGAAGTGACTGATCTGAAAGTAACTTTTACTCAAGCCGAGTATTATAGCCCGGTAAGTACACCTGCTGATTTCAGACAGCTGACCCCTTATGTCTTCAGGCTGGCCTTGCAACAGTCAGGTGTGGACATTCTCGAACCGATGCTCTATTTTGAGTTGCAGATACCCCAAGCGGCAAGTTCCAAAGCTATTACAGATTTGCAAAAAATGATGTCTGAGATTGAAGACATCAGTTGCAATAATGAGTGGTGTCATATTAAAGGGAAAGTTCCATTAAATACAAGTAAAAACTATGCATCAGAAGTAAGTTCATACACTAAGGGCTTAGGCATTTTTATGGTTAAGCCATGCGGGTATCAAATAACAAAAGGCGGTTATTCTGATAATATCCGCATGAACGAAAAAGATAAACTTTTATTCATGTTCCAAAAATCAATGTCATCAAAATAATGGAGCGGTCAGGAAATTTCTATAAGGCAATACAGTTGGGATATATACTTATCTCCATTCTTATCGGATGTATGGCATATAATAGCCTCTATGAATGGCAGGAGATAGAAGCATTAGAACTTGGCAATAAAAAAATAGACGAGCTCCGAAAAGAAATAAACAATATCAATATTCAAATGATAAAATTTTCTCTATTGGGTGAAACAATACTGGAATGGAACGATAAAGATATCGAGCATTACCATGCACGGCGTATGGCAATGGACAGTATGCTTTGCCGTTTCAAGGCCACCTATCCAGCAGAGCGCATCGATAGTGTGCGCAGTCTTTTAGAGGATAAGGAACGACAGATGTTCCAGATAGTCCGGTTAATGGATGAACAACAATCTATTAACAAGAAGATAGCCAATCAAATTCCGGTTATTGTGCAGAAAAGTGTGCAGGAACAGTCCAAAAAGCCAAAACGAAAAGGTTTCTTGAGCATCTTCGGCAAAAAAGAGGGAACGAAGCCAACGACAACAACGACTACGCTCCGTTCATCCAATAGAAACATGGTCAACGAACAGAATGCGCAGAGCCGTCGATTGTCAGAACAAGCCGATAGTCTTGCTGCCCGTAATGCAGAACTTAACAGACAACTGCAAGGATTGATTTGCCAAATCGAAAAGAAGGTGCAATCTGATTTACAAAATAGAGAAAGCGAGATAACAGCCATGCGTAAAAAATCATTTATGCAGATAGGCGGCTTGATGGGATTTGTTCTTTTGCTGTTGGTCATTTCCTATATCATCATACACCGTGATGCAAAGAACATTAAACGATACAAACGCAAGACAACGGATTTGATCGAGCAATTGGAACAGTCCGTGCAACAAAATGAGATACTCATAACCTCCCGAAAGAAAGCGGTATATACTATTACCCATGAGTTGCGTACACCACTGACGGCAATAACCGGCTATACCGAACTTTTGCGGAAAGAATGCAATAGCGGTAATAATGGGCAATATATCCAAAATATACTGCAATCCTCCGACCGTATGCGGGATATGCTCAACACTTTGCTTGACTTCTTCCGCCTGGACAACGGCAAGGAACAGCCCCGTCTGTCACCCTGCCGGATTTCTGCAATCACGCACACACTTGAAACGGAGTTCATGCCTGTTGCCGTGAACAAAGGGTTGTCCTTGTCCGTGAAGACTGGACACGATGCCATTGTATTGACCGACAAAGAGCGAATAATACAAATCGGGAATAACCTGCTGTCAAACGCTGTCAAGTTCACAGAAGAAGGCGGTGTTTCTTTGATTACTGAATATGATAATGGAGTTCTGACACTGGTCATTGAAGATACAGGTACAGGCATGACAGAAGAGGAACAGAAACAAGCGTTCGGTGCGTTTGAACGTCTATCAAATGCCGCTGCAAAGGAGGGTTTCGGGCTTGGGCTTGCCATAATGCGTAATATTGTGTCGATGCTTGGCGGAACAATCCGTTTGGACAGCAAGAAAGGGAAAGGCAGTCGTTTCACAGTTGAAATTTCTATGCAGGAAGCTGAAGAACAGCTTGGATATACAAGCAATACACCTGTTTATCATAACAATAAATTCCATGATGTTGTCGCCATTGACAATGATGAGGTATTACTTCTAATGCTGAAAGAGATGTATTCCCAAGAAGGAATACACTGCGACACTTGCACCGATGCTGCGGCACTGATGGAAATGATACGCCAGAAAGAATACAGCCTGTTGCTGACAGACTTGAATATGCCTGGTATAAACGGTTTCGAATTGCTGGAACTGTTGCGTTCGTCCAACGTGGGCAATTCACCAACAATCCCGGTGGTTGTGGCAACCGCTTCGGGCAGTTGTAACAAAGGGGAACTATTGGCAAAAGGCTTTGCCGGATGCCTGTTCAAGCCGTTCTCCATATCGGAACTGATGGAGGTTTCCGACAGGTGTGCCATAAAAGCGACACCGGACGGGAAACCGGACTTTTCCGCCTTATTGTCCTATGGCAATGAAGCCGTCATGCTGGAAAAGTTGATAACTGAAACAGAAAAGGAAATGCAGGCGGTACGGGATGCAGCAAAAGAAAAAGACCTGCAAAAGCTGGATTCCCTGATCCACCACCTGCGCAGTTCGTGGGAGGTGCTCCGTGCCGACCAACCGCTGAATGTACTTTACGGATTGCTTCGTGGCGATGCTCTCCCGGATGGTGAAGCGTTAAGCCATGCCGTGACTGCTGTGCTGGATAAGGGAGTGGAAATAATACGGTTGGCAGAAGAGGAAAGGAGAAAATACGAAGATGGATAAGACAAAAATAATTGTGGTGGAAGACAACATCGTGTATTGCGAATATGTCTGCAATATGCTGTCACGGGAGGGCTACCGCAATATGAAGGCTTACCACCTCTCAACCGCGAAGAAACATCTGCAACAGGCAACAGATAATGATATCGTGGTTGCCGACCTGCGTCTGCCTGACGGCAGTGGCATAGACCTTTTGTGCTGGATGCGAAAGGAGGGAAAGATGCAGCCCTTCATCATTATGACCGACTACGCCGAAGTTAATACCGCCGTGGAAAGCATGAAACTCGGCTCGATAGACTATATTCCCAAACAGCTTGTGGAGGATAAACTTGTCCCCCTGATCCGTTCCATACTGAAAGAACGTCAGGCAGGACAACGCCGTATGCCTGTATTCGCCCGTGAAGGTTCCGCTTTTCAGAAAATCATGCACCGGATAAGGCTGGTAGCCGCCACCGACATGAGCGTGATGATATTTGGTGAGAACGGCACGGGTAAGGAGCATATTGCCCATCTGTTGCATGACAAGAGCAAACGTGCAGGCAAGCCATTTGTGGCGGTGGACTGCGGTTCACTCTCCAAAGAGCTTGCACCGTCGGCTTTCTTCGGACACGTCAAGGGAGCGTTTACAGGTGCGGACAATGCCAAGAAAGGATATTTCCATGAGGCGGAAGGCGGCACGCTTTTTCTGGACGAGGTAGGAAACCTCGCGTTGGAAACCCAACAGATGTTGCTCCGCGCCATACAGGAGAGGCGGTATCGCCCGGTCGGAGACAAGGCAGACCGGAATTTCAATGTCCGCATCATCGCTGCTACCAATGAAGATTTGGAAGTAGCGGTGAATGAAAAGCGTTTTCGGCAGGATCTTCTGTACCGCCTGCACGACTTCGGGATAACCGTTCCTCCGTTGCGTGACTGTCAGGAAGACATCATGCCGCTGGCAGAGTTCTTCCGTGATATGGCAAACAGAGAGCTGGAGTGTAGCGTGAGCGGGTTCAGTTCCGAAGCACGTAAAGCGTTGCTGACACACGCATGGCCGGGCAACGTGCGGGAACTTCGGCAGAAAGTTATGGGTGCTGTATTGCAGGCGCAGGAAGGTGTTGTCATGAAAGAGCATCTGGAACTTGCCGTGACGAAACCGACCTCTACTGTCAGCTTCGCCTTGCGCAATGACGCGGAGGATAAGGAGCGGATATTGCGTGCGTTGAAACAGGCAAACGGCAACCGGAGTGTCGCCGCAGAACTGCTCGGCATAGGCAGGACAACACTATACAGCAAACTTGAAGAGTATGGACTTAAATATAAATTCAAGCAATCATAGCCCGTAATTCACTGAATTTGGCTATCTTTGCATAACATTTGAGAAAAACGGCGATTGGCAGGAGCTTTTCGCCGCCAACATATAGGATAAGACCGCAAGGCGTTTCAAGCGAAAATCTGGTAAATTGGAACTACGGAGACGATTGCGTGATGCTTATGCTATGCTTACGCATAGCGTGCATTCACGTACTCTCCGTAAAGGCTTTACCAGAGCCATCGCTTGAAGGTAGTGTGAATTGCACGCTACTTTTTTACCCTTGCCTAACGAAAGGAAACGATTATGGGTAAAGTTCAGATTCTCGCCGTACTGACGATGGACGGATGTCTTTCTTCAGAGTTATATGATAAAGCACATCAGGATTTGTGCCTTGACCGTTGCGGTCTTGATGAAATCAGGAAGAAAGCCCTTTACCGTGTGACACCGGACTATTCCATTTCAATGCTGCACGAATGGAGAAAAGACGGCACAAACATCCGTTACCTCGCGGAAGCCACACTGGATACGGCAGATTATATAAACGGACTACTGCGTATGCACGCTGTGGATGAAATCATACTATACACCGTTCCTTTCATATCCGGAAGCGGACGACATTTTTTTAAGTCGGCTCTGCCAGAGCAACACTGGACGCTTTCCTCCTTGAAAAGCTATTCCAACGGTGTATGTCGCATTATCTATATCCTTGATAAAAAAGCAAGATAGCCAAAATGTGCGGCAAGCATACATTTCTATTTTCAGGAATAGAATAAATGTTCTGATTACAAACAATTTAAGTCGGAGATAATTTGTCCTTGTGAAAAAATATTGAATTTTATACCTCTGAAATCCAGTACTTTGTAAAATTGAGTGTTGGATTTTTTATTTTCTGCCGCGTTTTTTGCCAATTATATTCATGTGCGCACGCAGAAAACAAAGTGTAATTTTCAAAATTGACAGAACCATGAATTATTTCTTGCTGGCGGAAACCGACTTTTTCCGCCTGATAAACGAAGCCGGTGACTGCAATATGGAAACGGCATACACGGCTTTTGCCACCCAAGTGATCGAACTGTGTAACGGTAGCATGGACGCGAACCTTACCGTCATCGCGCTTGCCTACATCGAAATCGAGTTGCAGCACCATCCCGTGCGCAACCTGTCAGAAGAAAAGAGAGAGATTGCCGCCTATGTCAGCAAGGCCCTGTCTTTCGTGAGGAAGATGCAGAAATTCCTTGCCACGCCCCAAGTGCCGCCACTGATATCCGCCAACAACACAACAGAAACCGCCACCAGCCTCCTGCAATGGACGGGCAATGCCATCGACCTCGTGGAACTTATCTACGGCATCGACGAGATGGGCTGCATCAACAACGGCAACATGCCGCTCAAACAGCTTGCCCCGCTCCTTTACAAGATATTCGGGGTTGAGTCGAAGGACTGCTACCGTTTCTACACCGATATCAAACGCCGGAAGAACGAAAGCCGCACCTACTTCCTTGACAGAATGCAGGAGAAATTGAACGAGAGGATGCTGCGCGATGATGAGTTGGATCGTATGAGGAGATAAAAAACAAATTCATTAGAATAAATCACATCAATTCAATTCATTATTTTGTTATATTAGAAAAAGATATTAACTTTGCATTGAAATTGATATAGTCATAATTCAGATGAACTCAATACACGATATAACAGACTACATTATCTTACGAGTAAAATCGGAAGATAGATTTGCGTCTTTAATAAATTTAAAGTTGCAGAAGTTATTGTATTATGTTCAAGCATGGTCTTATGGTATCAATAAAAAACCTATGTTTGACGGCGAGTTTGAAGCATGGATTCATGGTCCGGTAAATCGAGAAATCTACAATCGATTTAATTCTACAAAATATCTCTATTCAGAAATCAATATTGATGATTGCATGAATCACAATGTGAGTTTATCATCAGAAGACGCTGAATTCATTGACTTTATATTGGAGAATTATCTTAAATATAGCGGTGCTGAATTAGAACGATTGTCCCACAATGAGATGCCTTGGATTGAAACACGTGGAGATTTAAATGTAAATGAGCGTTGTGACAAGGTTATTACTCCAGAACTAATGATTGAGTATTATGGGAAAAAATGGGAAACTATTAAATCTTAATTCAGATTCTCCTAAATACGGAAACAAATCATTAGTTACCAAAGAACAAGAAAATGAGTTAAAGAGAAGGAAGATAACTTTTTCCTTCTCTTACTTTAAGCAGATACCTAATTTTCAGATTGGAGAGTGTTCTAAGGGATGGCATATTGGGCTTCTTGAAAGATTAGGTGCTTTGGGTACTATGACACCGCAAGAAGTATTAGAAGAAAATAGAGGTAGTATTGCATTAAGATGTCATCCAATAGATTGGAGTGCTAAAAACATTCCTATTCAACGAAAAGATTTAGATTGGCTACCAAAAGAAATATTGGACAATGAGACAGATTTTCCAATAATGCAATTTTCGATAACAAAAAGTACGGGGCGTATTGTAGGTTATTTTGATCGGGATTCTTCTATATTTCACATAGTATTATTAGATCCTGAACATAATATACAACCGGCAAAGAAAACTAATTATCAAATACAACCAACTACAAAAGGGTTATCTCAATATGATGATTTATTAAATAAGTTGGAACGAATTAAAAGTATCGTATCAGATTGTTCTGATAAAAAGTGCAAATTGCATTCACATATTAGTGTTATAGAAGAATTACATGACAATATTGTTTATATAGGACTTGATAATGACTTCTATAGCACTTATCAAGAAATCTTAAAGAAAATTCCATTGCAAAAAATTTTGGAAAACGGAATCTTAGTAAGTATGGATAATGCTTAAGTTCTAAAAAAATGAAGAAAGGTTTATGGTAAGCCTTTCTTCATTTTTTTATTTACTTCTGCTGCAACAGATATTTCAGGTTATCATCGCCCGCGATGCGCTCCAGTTCCTCCTGCACAATCTGCTTCACCTCTTCCTTGATACGCCGGTAGTTCGCCTGCACCGTTTCTTTCATGCGGTCGTTGCCGTCCTCGTCCGTGAAATCGGTAATGACCGGAATTTTCTTGTAGGCACGTTCCTCCCGCTTCACCTTCTCGGCATCCACCACAATCTCGCAGTGAAAAATTTTCTGTTCGATACGTTCGTTGAAGTTGTCGGACACCGAACCGACAAACATTCCCTGCGTCAGACCGGAAATCTTGCTCGGCGGAATGAGCGCATCCATCTGCGTGTTGATGGAGGTGGAAACATCCTGCCGGTTGATGGAGATAGACTGCCGTTTCTGCAACACCTTACCGAACCGTTCCGATAGTGTCTTTGCCGTTTCACCTACCACCTGCCCGGAGAAAATGTTACCGACCGTATTCATCACCACTTTCGCCTCCTTATCACCGTAGTCGCGCACCAGCTGGCTGAAATCCTGAAATCCCAGACACACGGCAACCTTGTTGCTTCGGGCGGTGGCTATAAGGTTGTCCAACCCCTTGAAGTATATCGTGGGCAGCTCGTCGATGATGACCGATGACTTCAGCATTCCCTTCTTGTTGATGAGTTTCACGATACGGGAGTTATACAATCCGAGAGCCGCCCCGTAGATGTTCTGACGGTCGGGATTGTTGCCCACGCATAGGATTTTCGGCTCTTCGGGATTGTTGATGTCCAGCGTAAACTCGCTGTCCGACATCACCCAATAGAGCTGCGGGGAAATCATCCTCGAAAGCGGGATTTTCGCCGACGCTATCTGCCCCATGAGCTGCTCCGCAGCCCCTCCGAGCCAAGCATCCATGAACGGGGAAAGGTAGTTTTCCAGCTCCGGGTAAGAGGTCAGTATCGGGAAAATATCCTCGTAGCGGCGGTTCAAAAACTCGATGGCATGGGGAAACGTGCAATACTTCCCGTTCTGATAGATTTTGAGATACCAGATAATGCTGGCAAACAAAATGATAGGTGACTCCACGAAGAAGTCGCCCTGCTTTTGCACATCGGGTAAGTCAAGGGCATTGCTGCCCCCTTCTCCCCTAAGAACCGTACGTGAGAGTTTCCCCTCATACGGCTCAAGCAACTCAATATTTCTATTTGTTGTTAGAAATCGGCTCATACTTTCAACATTTTCGTTTATTTCGCTTGTAGCAGTTGTTGTGGACAAGTTGCCGTACAATCGAACCACCAACAGATATTTCGTTGACGTTCCATGCTTTTGTACAGTCTATTTCCTTGCCACATAACGGACAAATCCGGTTCTGCTTGTTCCATAAATATAAGAGAGACTTACGTCCTTTGAGAGATTCCAGCATTTGTTGCTCCTTACGCTGAGAGAAATAATCATCGTATTCCGGGTCAAAAGGATTTGCCTCTCCCTTGACTTGCTTGTACGGAGTATAATGTATATCCGACAATCTTTTAAGGGTCAGGTAGTTCACTTTCATACTTTTCGTTTCATATTTCCACGCAAACGTCCATTTGCGTCCCCGAATTTCATGCCAATACCTGTCTGCGACCCAAGACTTGCGTTTCTTAGGGTGACGACGTAAGGCCCATTTCTTCGTGAGATTATAAATGTGGTAGTCGCAACCATGAAAAGCATCGGTCGATGCACCATATCGGTAATAGTTACCCCATCCTGTGATTACAGGATTGAGCATTCGTATCAGCGATTCCTGCTTACACATCTTATGTCCTTTGACTATGTCACTGATTTTTGCCCTAAAGCGTTTCTGTGCGTCTTTGGACGGAGATGTGTATAGCTTTTTGCCGAACTTCCTTACATTGAAACCCAAGAAATCAAATCCGTCATATATGTTCGTAATAGTAGTTTTCTCTTCGGATAAGGTAAGACCTCTTTCTTTGAGAAATTCTATCACTATTGGTTTGACTTCGTTTTCCAATAGTTCCTTATCTCGGCCTGTGATTATAAAGTCGTCAGCATAGCGAATAAGATTTACCTTGTAATGGAATGTCTTGTTGTTACGCCATAGTCTTTTGAATCTTTTAGCCAAGAGCGGCTGAAGCCCGTCAAGTACCATGTTTGCAAGTGTCGGTGATATGATACCTCCTTGTGGCGTACCCTCTTCTGTCGGGAATAGTTTTCCGTTGAACACAGCTCCACATTTCAACCATTTTCTGAGTATTGTCTTATCCATAGGGATATTCTCAATGAGCCAGTCGTGGCTGATGTGGTCGAAACAGCCTTTTATATCTCCCTCCAAAATCCATTCGGGAGAATGTTGGCGGTTTAAAACCGTATCAATCTGACGGATTGCGTCCATTGTCCTGCGCTTCTTTCGGAAGCCGTAGGAGAAACGGTCGCCTGTCGTTTCGGCTATCGGTTCCAATGCCATGAGATATAAAGCCTGCATCGCCCTGTCTTTCATGGTCGGTATTCCCAACGGTCGGAGTTTACCGTTCTTTTTCTTGATGTGAACCCTACGGAGTGGCTGCGGATTGTAGCCACGGCGTTTCAGTTCACTGATTGCTTTGTACTTGCGCTTGGGAGAGTCCCAAAGCTGTTTATCTACTCCAGACGTTTTCTTCCCTTTGTTGGAAGTAACCCTCTTTACAGCCAATGCCTTGGCGTAAAAAGAGTGAGTGAGCATCCATTGCAAGGCTTTCACCTTGTTATGTCTGCCTTCTTTCTGAGCCTTTACAATACGCGCTTGAAGCTTTCGGACATAGGCTTCGCACTTGGACCAGTTCATACCGTCCCAAGTCAGATTCCTGTTGTCAGCAGGCGCACACGATGTCTTAGTTTCGTTCATTTGCTTTCCTCCTTTTGAAAGTTCTAAAAGTTATCTTGTAAAGAGTTACCATATACGGAAGTCTGCCCACTTTCGTGTCGGATGATGTTATCCACAATCAGCCCGTGATGTCGATTCAATCCGTATCCTCCCCATTACAGGGAGGCGTTCGCTTTCTCCGTTATCTCATACCTGCACCCCTTTCGGCTTGCCTTGCGGTTCGCTTACTCGCGTTGTTACGAGAGAGATACAGGCTTGCCCTGTTCCACGTAATTGACAAAAGGATAGTTTAGGTTCTGTCAAGTCCACCGGCAGTGCCATGTCCGTGTAACCCCAACATGGGCAGGGGTTATCCGACTGCTTACCTTTTGGTGAGAGCTAAAGTATCTTCCGCTCCTTCAAACCTCACGATGGCTAAAGACAGTTCACTTATGTTAACCATGCTATCCAGCCTCGCCACTCGGCAGTATGATACTAACCGCCCTTGACGTTCCCTCACGGTTCAGTCTTGTCCTTTCGGAGAGTGTACTTTGTCCTATAAGCTTGGCACAACCCATCACTGGAGATGCACCTTATAGTAGGCTACCGCTGACGGAACAGCGGGTTAAATCATGCAACTAATATCACTGTTTAACAATCAATTACGCGACTTTACAGGTCACACCCAAGTTTTATTGAGGTTAAGCATTATCGTGTAGGCACTCTCGTAAGCGTCCGTAATATCCTCCATGAAATCCGGGTGTATGGGATTGCAACGGTGTGAGCGTCGCGGGTCGTCGAAATTGATCACATAGAATTTCGGCTTCACCTTGTAGCCCTCCGGGTGGTTCAGCAAATGGTTGTAGGCTATGGTGGACAAGTCACTGAATTTGAAGTCATATACATACATCGAGAAGCCCTTTTCAATCTGTTGCTTGATAAAATTGTTTACCACGGCGTATGACTTGCCGCTGCCCGGCGTACCCAACACGATGGACGCACGGAAGGGATTCACCACATTGATCCAGCCATTGTTCCAACGCTTTTTGTAATAGAAGCGTGTGGGCAGATTGACCGAATACTCGCTTTCGATGAGCCTCGTTTCCTGCATGAAACTCTCATTCTCGTTGTTGAAAACATCCTCCATCAGATTGTGTTTCAACAGGCGGCTCATCCACAGCCCGCCCATCAAAAGACAGACATAGCCCGTGCCGATGGTAAGGATATACAAGCCCGTCACCGCTTCAACCGGCAGCGGCAGAGCCAGTATCCACCAGTTGAGGAAAAACAGCACGAATCCGGCGGCGAGTGCCGTCCATATTCTTCCCCAAGTGATTTTCTCGCCCTTGACCCCTTTCGTACCCAGACAGGACAGGGCAAGCAGCAGGACGGCAAACAGTTTCGTGTACAGAATGGAATGGAACAGCCCCGCCGTGCGGTCGAAGTTCAGAAGGATTTTGTCCACCACACCGATGTTCACGCCCCATAGCCGGATGGCTTCGTAGCAGAACCAGTACACGTTCATGACCACTAAAATGATACTCACGGCACGCAGAAAATCCATGATTTTCGCCAATGCCCTCAAATCGTCTTCTTGTTGTGACATACATTGATTTTTTAATTGTTGATACTCCGATTACAAACCCAAGCCCTTGCGCTTTTTCTTCTTTTTGCGCTTCATCGCCCGGATGAAAGCCTCTTCCTCGGCATCTACCGCCGGACCTTCGGGAGTGAGCAAGCCCATTCCGCCCGATACGTCTTCACGGTCGTATGCGGTCTGTCCGTGTGCCTTGTCCGCAGCATCCATAGGGATGGATAACGGTATCGGCGGTTGTCCGGCGTATGGCAGGGTGAAGTGTTCCTGCAAGGCATTCGCCGAAAGCTCCTTGCCCATGCGCGAACCGTTCAGCACACTCCCCGTGCGGTGGTCGATGAAGGTAGCCCCGTAGATGCGCCCTTCCTCCGTGTAGCGCAGTACGGTGTCGATGCCCTTCTCTTTAAGTTGGGAAACAAACCTATCCTTGTCATAAGTGCCTTGCAGCACGGAAAGAACGGTACGTTTCGTCATGTCTGCCAGTTTCCTGTCCTTAATCTCCGATCTGGAACGTACAAACTTCTTCTGCATGGCTTCATAGCCTGCGGACTTCCCGAAGAGCGAGGACTTGAACGGGTTGCCCACCTTGTTGCCCCTGCCGTCCGTGACGGAATAGACCAGCCCGTGATATTCCCGTCCGCGCACGTTACCCCTCGCTTCCTCCACCGTCAGGTTATAGATGGAAAGGAGCGCACGGTATTCGCCCATCGTCTGGAAACGGTACTGCCCGTTCAGAGCTTTCACGGTGTTGCCTACCTGTTTCTTCACATCGCCTGCCGATGCGTCCACCTTGCTTAGCGGCGTGTCAAGACGGCGGTTCCTGCGCTCCACATCGTGCAGCCCGTATTTCTTCTCCAGCTCACGGGTGATTTGTTTGCTACGATAGTAGTTGTTCTTGTCGCTGATACATTTCCCGTTCTCGTCCACCCGAACCGTCACGATGTGCAGGTGGTGGCGGTCGATGTCCTCGTGCTTGAAAACAAGATAAGGCTGGTTGCCGAAACCGAGTTTTTCCAGATACTCGCGGGCTATATCCTGCAATTCCGCATCGGTCAACGCATCCTCCGGATGCGGGTTGAGCGAAATATGCACCACCGGCTTCTCCACCTTCATCTGTGGCGGCATGAAGGTGAGAAAACCCTCCATCGCCTTGTTGATGTCCACCTTTCCCGAACCGTCATTGTAGATGCGGTTGGTCGTAAGCAACCGCCCCTGCGCCTCGTTAATCTTCTCCCCGTTATAGGCAATCGCGCCGTACAACGAGTTTCCTACACTGATTTTTGCGACCATTTCGCCTCCATTTCCCTTGAAAGTTCCACAATCCGGCGGCTCAGTTTCACGAGTTCGACGGTGTGTTGCTCTAATTTGTAGAGCAACGCCATCGCCTTTTTCTCTGAAAAATGCAGCCTCAGTTCCTTCACGACTTGGTTGTAATTCGTACCCACGGCACGGAACTGTGCATGAAAATCCGACAGTTTGGTGTAATAGTCCACCAGCGTCTTGTCCACCTTAAGCACCTTGAACGGCTGTCCGAAGAAGTGCGCCTTGAGGAAAACCGACCGTGCATAGACACCCGATTTTCCGAACATGGCGAGGAAACGGTTGTGTTCCTCCTCATTGAAACGGACGGTGTAACGGTACACCGCCGGATCAAGTTTGGGATTTCTCCCTGATTTGCTTTTCCTTTTCTCTTTCATATTACTTTGGATTTAGCGGATTGACGGCATAAGCCGCCGCTTCGGATTACAGCACCGCAGTTTTGAAAGGCTTCCCGACTTCGGAGGGAAAGCCCGCCCCCTGCAAGGGCAAGGCGTTTTCCGGGATGCTCAAAATATTTTGAGCGGCTGAAAACATACCTTGCTATGTTCAGGTGAACATAAAAATCCGTCAGGGGACGGATGGGAAGATACCTTTCAGGACTCCGGCTGTGCCACCATCGGCGAACCCTGCTGTCCGGGGGCAAAGTTACGTCCTTAAAGCGGTATCGGACAGACGCTTGACCCGGTCAATGACTGCCAACCGGCGCAACGTGCTGCCAATTGCTTGGGAAGTGATACAAGTTCCAAAATATACTTGTTTATTTGCAGCATGATTCAAGGAACCAACGATTTGAAGATATGAGAAACGGAACATTCAAATACCCGGAAAACCGCTTCTTCGGACACTTGCCGAAGCGGATACCCGAACCGTCGGAACCCCGGTTATCCGACAATCCGGTGAAGTACGGATTCAATGACTTCATGACGCAGTGTCGTCATTCATCACTTGTTCGCCGCACCGCTTCACCACAGAACCGGATACGCGATGACCCGCCCGTGTGTCTGTTCACTGAAGCGGATAATGTAGCAACCAAATCCGCATATAAATAGAAAAAGAAATCTTCAACAATTAAAATAAATGGAACTATGAGTAAGGAAATCTTCGTTGCATTCGCAACACAGAAAGGTGGCATCGGCAAATCCACTGTCACGGCACTTGCCGCCAGCTACCTGCACAACGTGAAAGGCTACAATGTCGCCGTCGTGGACTGCGACGACCCGCAGCACAGCATCCACGGGCTGCGCGAACACGAAATGGGGCTTATCGACAGCAGCACCTACTTCAAGGCTCTCGCTTGCGACCATTTCCGCCGGATCAAAAAGAACGCCTACACCATCGTCAAGAGCAATGCGGTGAACGCCCTCGACGATGCCGAGAGGATGATTGCCACTGAGGACATGAAACCCGACGTGGTGTTCTTCGACATGCCCGGCACGCTCCGTAGTAACGGCGTGATAAAGACGCTCTCGCAGATGGACTACATCTTCACTCCGCTGAGTGCCGACCGCTTTGTCGTGGAGAGTACCCTGAAATTCGTCACGATGTTCCGCGACAGGCTGATGACTACCGGACAGGCGAAAACAAAGGGGCTGCATCTGTTCTGGACGATGGTGGACGGCAGGGAGAGGAACGACTTGTACGGCATCTACGAGGAAGTGATAGCCGAAATGGGCTTTCCGGTACTTTCCACCCGCTTGCCCGACAGCAAGAAGTTCCGCCGTGACCTTTCGGAAGAGCGCAAGAGCGTTTTCCGCTCCACCATCTTCCCGATGGACACGGCACTGCTGAAAGGGAGTGGCATCCGGGAGTTTTCCGAAGAGATAAGCGACATCATCAGACCGCAGTGAGCATGGGCAGCAGGAAAGTGAACACGGAAGGCATCGACGAGGAACTGCTGTTAGCCTCCATCGGGCGGCGCACACAGGACGGGACACTGCGCCCCGCACAGGAAGTACCCGCAGCTGCACCGACCGAAGAGGACACCGCCGCACCGGAACCATCTCCTGTGCAACCCGTAACACGGGAAAAAGCGCAGAGGGAAAGTGGACGCCGGAAAAGGCAGGACGAGGACTACAACGAGCTGTTCCTGCGCCGCAACGAGATAAAGACCCGCCAATGTGTCTATATCAGCCGTGACGTCCACGGCAAGATCCTCAGAATCGTGAACGACATCGCCGGAGGGGAAATCTCAGTAGGCGGATATGTGGATACCGTGCTGCGCCAGCATCTGGAACAGCACAAGGAGAGAATCAACGAACTGTACAAGAAACAACGTGAAGATCTGATTTGAAAATGGAAAAAGAAATGACACCGAATGAAAAAAGACCACAGCAAGACTGCGGAGGTATGTTTGCCCAAGTGCAGGCGAGTGTGGAAATACTGTCGCCTGTCCCGGTAACCGACAAATGCTGCGAGAAGGACTATGAACGTCTGTTCATCCGCGACCCGGAAGTAAAGGCACGTGAGGGGAAAATGGCGTATGTGCGCCCGGAGTACCACGAGCGTATCATGCGCATCACCCGTGTAATCGGGCATGACCGGCTTACGCTGTCCGCCTATATCGACCATGTGCTGACGTACCATTTCAACCAGTGCGAGGATGCGATAAAGAGCCTTTATGCCCGAAATTACAATTCAGTATTCTAACCAAAACGGAAGGATATGAATTACACAATTAGCATGACAGACATTCTGCTGGCGGTATCGGTCGGCTGCAACCTCTGGTTCCTGTTCCTGCTCCTTTACGAGCGCATCATGGACACGCGGATTGTCCGCTTCTTCAAGGGCATTGCCGGATTATGGCGGTCACTGGACGGGAATGAGGCTAAACGCATAGCGGCACACGAGGAAGTCCCTGCGGAAAAGGCGGACATCATCGGCGAGAGCCGTTTCAGGATGGCATCCACCCGGACAACCGCTGCCATACCGACGCAAGAAGCCGCCACTTCGGAAAAAGGCATTGAGCTGTCGGAGGAAGAGGCTACTTTTGACGACGGAAAAACGGGAAACGCATCCCGCCCGGCACAAGTCCCGGAGGAAAAACTCGATGAGACCTTCACGAGCATACCGCCGGAGGAACTGGGATACGGGGACGACGAACCGGAAGAGGACGCCTCGGACACGCCACGGGCTTCGGGCAGCAGCTTTGACGAGATTGACGACGCCTGCAAGACCGCCAAAAACCCGGACGCGACACAGGCGGAACGTGAAAAGGCGGCGAAGGTGTTCACCGACATGGAGGGCACGGAGTTGTACGAGAAAATGATGGAAGGCTCTTCGGAGATAGGCATCCGCATCAAGGGGCTTATCGAGATTCGGCTGAAGAAATCTGAAAAGGAGTTCGTCGTGCCGGACAACATCGAGGAGTTCGACATTCGCAACTATGTATGACAACAATAAAAGAAATGAACATGAAAGAATGACATCAACCCACGCGGCGAGGAAACGCAAGGCGCATCCCCATCCGCAACGGACACGCCCACGTCCGTGGAAACAAACGGGCATCCACTAAAACCAAAGTAAAGAAACAAAGTATCAACCGCCCGACAAAGGACCATCCACCCTTTTGACGGCAAAAAACAAGAACAGTTTATGAACAAGAACATCTTGAAAAACAGAAAAGCAATCCTCTCCGCGGCACTTGTCATCGCCGCAACCGCCTCCGCTTTCGCGCAGGGAAACGGCATCGCGGGCATCAACGAAGCCACCTCTATGGTGAGTTCTTATTTCGACCCCGGAACTAAACTGATATACGCCATCGGTGCAGTCGTCGGGCTTATCGGGGGCGTAAAAGTGTACGGCAAGTTTTCATCGGGCGACCCCGACACCAGCAAGACAGCCGCCTCGTGGTTCGGCGCGTGCATCTTCCTGATTGTTGCCGCCACCATCCTGCGCTCATTCTTCCTTTAATAAATAATGTATGGCTGAATACCCAATCAACAAGGGTATCGGCCGTCCGGTAGAGTTCAAGGGCTTGAAGGCACAGTACCTCTTCATCTTCTGCGGAGGTCTGCTGGCTCTCTTCGTCCTGTTCGTCATCCTCTACATGGTCGGTATCGACCAGTGGATATGTATCGGCTTCGGCGCGGCATCGTCCTCCCTCCTTGTATGGCAGACCTTCGCGCTGAACGCCCGGTACGGCGAACACGGGCTGATGAAATTAGGAGCGGCACGGAGCCATCCCCGATACCTTATCAACCGGCGGCGGATAACCCGTCTGTTCAAACGACAACGAAAGGAAGAAAGACAATGAGGAATACATCGAAAATGACAACACTGGAAAACAGGTTCCCACTTTTAGCGGTGGAGCATGGCTGCATCATCTCAAAGGACGCCGACATCACGGTGGCTTTCGAGGTGGAACTACCGGAACTTTACACCGTGACGGGTGCGGAGTACGAGGCGATACACAGTTGCTGGTGCAAGGCTATCAAGGTGCTGCCGGACTACTCCGTCGTACACAAACAGGACTGGTTCATCAAGGAACGCTACAAACCGGAGCTTCAGAAGGACGACATGAGCTTTTTAAGCCGCTCTTTCGAGCGTCACTTCAACGAGCGTCCGTACCTGAAACACACCTGCTACCTCTACCTGACCAAGACAACAAAGGAGCGTAACCGGATGCAGAGCAATTTCAGCACGCTGTGCCGGGGACATATCATCCCGATGGAGCTGGACAGGGAAACCACGACCAAGTTCTTGGAAACCTGCGAACAGTTCGAGCGTATCATGAACGACAGCGGGCTTGTCAGGCTGCGCCGCTTCTCCACCGACGAGATCGTGGGGACGGAGGGTAAGGCGGGACTTATTGAACGCTACTTCTCGCTCATGCCAGAAGGTGACACCACCTTGCAGGACATCGAGCTTTCGGCAAGGGAGATGCGCATCGGCGACAACCGCCTGTGTCTGCACACCCTCTCCGACGCGGAAGACCTGCCGGGCAAGGTGGCTACCGACACCCGTTACGAGAAGCTCTCCACCGACCGGAGTGACTGCCGACTGTCATTCGCCTCCCCGGTGGGGCTTCTGCTCTCCTGCAACCATATCTACAACCAGTATGTGCTGATAGACAACAGTGAGGAAACCTTGCAGAAGTTCGAGAAGTCCGCCCGTAACATGCAGTCGCTATCTCGCTATTCAAGGAGCAACAGCATCAACCGCGAGTGGATAGACCAATACCTGAACGAAGCCCATTCCTACGGACTGACCTCGGTACGGGCACACTTCAACGTCATGGCGTGGAGCGACGATGCGGAGGAACTGAAGCATATCAAGAACGACGTGGGCAGCCAGTTGGCAAGCATGGAATGCGTGCCGCGCCACAACACCATCGACTGCCCGACACTCTACTGGGCGGCGATACCCGGCAATGCGGCGGACTTCCCGGCGGAAGAGAGTTTCCACACCTTCATCGAACAGGCGGTGTGCCTGTTCACAGAGGAAACCAACTACCGCAGCTCGCTCTCGCCCTTCGGCATCAAGATGGTGGACAGGCTCACGGGGAAACCGCTGCACCTCGACATCAGCGACCTTCCGATGAAGCGGGGTATCACGACCAACCGCAACAAGTTCGTGCTGGGTCCTTCGGGCAGCGGCAAGTCTTTCTTCATGAACCACCTCGTGCGCCAATATTATGAGCAAGGCGCACATGTGGTATTGGTGGACACGGGAAACTCCTATCAGGGCTTGTGCGGCATGATCCGACGCAAGACAGGCGGAGCGGACGGTGTGTATTTCACCTACACGGAAGATAAGCCCATCAGCTTCAACCCGTTCTACACCGACGATTACATCTTCGACGTGGAGAAGAAGGACAGCATCAAGACCCTGCTGCTGACGCTCTGGAAGTCGGAGGACGACAAGGTGACAAAGACGGAGAGCGGCGAGCTGGGCAGTGCCGTGAGTGCCTATATTGAGCGCATCCAATCCGACCGTAGCATCGTGCCGTCGTTCAACACCTTCTACGAGTATATGCGTGACGACTACCGCAAGGAACTGGCACAGCGTGACATCAAGGTGGAGAAGTCCGACTTCAACATCGACAACATGCTCACCACCATGCGGCAGTATTACCGGGGCGGACGCTACGACTTCCTGCTCAACTCCACGGAGAACATCGACCTGCTCGGCAAGCGGTTCATTGTCTTCGAGATAGATTCGATTAAGGAAAACCGCGAACTGTTCCCCGTCGTGACCATCATCATCATGGAAGCCTTCATCAACAAGATGCGGCGACTGAAAGGGGTACGGAAACAGCTTATTGTGGAAGAGGCTTGGAAGGCTCTCTCTTCAGCGAACATGGCTGAATATCTGCGCTATATGTACAAGACAGTCAGAAAATATTACGGCGAGGCAATCGTGGTGACGCAGGAGGTGGACGACATCATCAGTTCTCCGGTGGTCAAAGAGAGCATCATCAACAACTCGGATTGTAAAATCCTGCTTGACCAAAGGAAATATATGAACAAGTTCGACCAGATACAGGCGTTGCTCGGACTGACGGAAAAGGAGAAGTCGCAGATACTCTCCATCAACATGGCGAACAACCCTTCACGGCTCTACAAAGAGGTGTGGATAGGCTTGGGTGGCACACAATCGGCGGTCTATGCCACCGAGGTCAGTGCAGAAGAGTATCTGGCGTACACCACCGAGGAAACGGAGAAAGTGGAGGTTTACCATCTGGCGGAGAAGTTGGGCGGCGACATCGAAGCCGCCATCCGGCAACTTGCCGAGAAGCGGAGAAACAAGGAAACAACCAACAATTAAAAATGAATTTATCAACGAAAAAAGAAAAATGCGTATGAATTTACAGACAGTGAAAATGCTGCAAGTCAGCAAGTGTCTGATCGGATTGGCGGTCATGATGCTGCAATCCTGCGACGTGGCCGACAACCTCCGTGATATGCTGTGCGGGAACTGGGAGAGCGTGGAGGGGAAGCCCGATGTGCTTATCTACAAGGAGGGCGAAGCCTACAAGGTGACGGTGTTCCGCCGGAGCGGTCTGCGCCGCAAGCTGAAACCGGAAACCTATCTCTTGCAGGAGGAAAACGGCAACCTGTTCATGAACACCGGCTTCCGCATCGACGTGTCCTACAACGAGGCCACGGACGTGCTGACCTTCTCGCCGGGCGGCGACTATGTGCGGGTGAAACCGCAGCCGGGACACCCGACAGAAGAATAACAACCACTAAAATCCAAAGTAACATGAGAACAAGAATAACAATGATTATCTGCCTGTGCCTGCTTTTCGCAGGCAGGGCAAGCGCACAGTGGGTCGTAAGCGATCCGGGCAATCTGGCGCAGGGTATCATCAATGCCTCCAAAAACATCATCCATACCTCCAAGACTGCCACGAACATGGTGAGCAACTTTCAGGAAACGGTGAAAATCTATCAGCAGGGCAAAAAGTATTACGATGGTGCGCCCGTATAGGCGATATAATAAATGTAGCATTGGCAAGCTATTAGGTAAGTGTTCCAATATTTACCTATCATCACCAGCTTATCTGCCCACGAAAGGACGGCAGGGAGTATAGCACGCTGGAAAGCCATAAGTCAATTAGTTATCAAATTGCAACTGAATGGTGAGATGAAACAGATAGATACGAGGATAAAATCCAAACTGATTGAATGATAGTCCAAGTGAACCCAGTATGTTTTATAGTGAAAGATAACTTAACTCGCTATACCGTAATACCTCTGTTGCGAGCGTCGTGTAGTAGAGGCAGGAACAAATTACGGCACAACCGCAGTAAGCGGTAACGGGCGGAAGTCATATCCGACAATCTATCATAGCCATGTTATTATATCGTAAACGGGGATTGCCTAAATCGGAACGCCGCAAGGCTATTAGGTACAGACCTATGAAAATCCGACAAGGCAACGGAGCTTCCGTAGTAGTCTGAGCAGGGGAAAGCCCTGTACATGGCGAAGGGAAGCAGCTAATAATTTTAATGCAAATAACGGAAAATGTGAGAGACATTATGAGAAGTCCAGAGTATGTATTAAACAGTCTAACGGAACACAGTGAAAATTTGAATTACAAGTTTGAACGCTTGTACCGTATCTTTTTCAATGAGGAAATGTATTACGTTGCCTACCAACGCATATATGCGAAACCGGGCAATATGACAGCAGGTGCAGATGGGAAAACCATTGACCAAATGAGCCTGAACCGAATTGAACAACTGATAACATCGTTGAAAGATGAGAGTTATCAGCCCCAACCTTCAAAACGGATGTATATCCCAAAGAAAAATGGGAAAATGCGTCCATTAGGTGTACCAGCTTTTAATGATAAATTATTGCAGGAAGTGGTCAGAATGATATTGGAAGCCATCTATGAAAGACAGTTTGAAAAAACGTCACATGGCTTCCGACCTCTAAGAAGCTGCCACACTGCCTTGTCTGATATTCAGAAGACATTTTCGGGCGTGAAATGGTTCGTAGAAGGTGATATTAAGGGATTTTTCGACAATATCAATCATGAGATACTGATAGGTATTCTGAAAGAACGTATCGCTGACGAAAGATTTATTCGCTTGATTAGAAAATTTCTGAATGCAGGATATATCGAAGACTGGAACTTTCATAACTCCTACAGCGGAACACCGCAAGGCGGAATTGTCAGCCCTATCTTGGCAAACATATACCTTGATAAATTGGATAAATTCATGAAGGAATACACTGAAAAATTTGATAAGGGGAAAGAACGGAAAAGAACTAAACAGGTAGTATCACTTGAAGGCAAACGACACCGTATTCTGAAAAAGTTGAAAGTGGTAAAAGACAAAAGTGAAAGGTCAGAATTGATAAGACAATATAAGGCTTATCAAAAAGAAGGTTTGCAGTATTCTGATGGTGACGAAATGGATATGAACTACAGAAAACTCAAATATGTGAGATATGCGGATGATTTTCTAATTGGAATTATTGGCAGTAAACAAGATGCTATCATCATCAAAGAGGACATAAAGAACTTCCTCTATGAAAAGTTGGCTCTTACACTGTCCGATGAGAAAACACTTATCACCCATGCTGAAAACGCTGCAAAATTTCTCGGATATGAGATTTTTGTAAGGAAATCCAATGACACCAAAAGAAGCAAATACGGAGTACTAAGACGTGTCTTCAATAAGAGGATACAATTGGCACTTGGAAAGGATACGTTTAAGAAAAAGTTGCTCGAATATCGTGTTTTAGAAATAAAGATACACAACGGCAAGGAGTATTGGAAAGCAAAATCCCGTCCCAAACTTTCAAACAACAATGACTTTGAGATACTTGACAGGTACAACAAGGAAATAAAGGGCATTTACAATTACTATTGTTTGGCTAATAATTGTAGTAGTCTGTCAAAACTTGGGTATATCATGAAATATAGTATGTACAAAACATTTGCGCAGAAATATCGGACAACGATGTCGCAAATCCGAAAAAAGTACACCAAGAATGGACTTTTTTCAGTTAGATACTATTTAAAGAACGGTACTACCAAAGACTTGACCTTTTATCATGGTGGGTTCAAAAAGAAAAATCCAATGAACATTAAGGATTTAGACAACTTGCCCAAATTCACATATCATCCTACAAACACAAGTCTTATAGATAGGCTGAAAGCGGAAAAATGTGAATTATGTGGAGCAGTCGATAAGTTAGTGATGCACCATGTGAGAAAATTAAAAAATCTTCAAGGGAAAACTACCTGCGAAAAACAAATGATGGCTCGCAAACGAAAGACTATTGCCATATGTGGTAAGTGCTACAAAAAACTCAGTAACAATGGATAGATTGATATTATTAGTAGAAAGCCGGATACGCGGAGACGTGTACGTCCGGTTTGGGGGCGAGCTTCCGAAAACCCACCGTAGTAATACGGCAGGGCGTTGGATGCTTAGCCTACCCCTCAAATCGGTGAACAATCTCGTCAAGGACGCCCGCAAGGTGCAGCAGACCATCCTGATGGTAGGCGACATCACCGACATTTATGTAAACAGTTTCCAAAGGATGCTCCGTGATGGAAATTTCAGACCAGAAGAGCTGTCGGCAATCGCTTTCGGTTACACGAAACTGCTGGAAGAGAGCAACGAAGTGTTGACGGAACTGAAGAATGTGGTGAACATCACCACGCTCTCCATGACCGACAAGGAGCGCATGGACGTGGTGGAACGCTGCTACTCCAAAATGAAGCGTTACCGCAACCTTGTGAGCTATTACACCAACAAGAACATCTCCGTGAGTTATCTGCGTGCAAAGAAAAAGAACGACCTCGACCGCATCATGGGGCTGTACGGGAACATGAACGAAAGATACTGGTAAGCCTATGGAGTTCGATAACCTTCATCAGATTTTACGCTCACTTTATGAGCAGATGATGCCGCTATGTGGGGACATGGCGGGTGTGGCGAAAGGCATCGCCGGGCTGGGTGCGCTGTTCTACGTCGCCTACCGGGTATGGCAGTCGCTGGCGAGAGCCGAACCGATAGACGTATTCCCGATGCTCCGTCCTTTTGCCATCGGTCTGTGCATCATGTTCTTCCCGACTGTGGTGCTGGGCACGATAAACAGCATCCTCTCACCCGTTGTACAGGGCACGGCAAAGATGCTGGAGGCGGAAACGCTGGACATGAACCGATACAGGGAGCAGAAGGACAAGCTGGAATACGAGGCGATGGTGCGCAACCCCGAAACCGCCTACCTCGTGTCCAACGAGGAATTTGACAAGCAACTGGAGGAACTCGGCTGGTCGCCCTCCGACATGGTGACGATGGCGGGAATGTATATCGACCGGGGAATGTACAATATGAAGAAGAGCATCCGCGACTTCTTCCGCGAGATACTGGAACTGCTGTTCCAAGCCGCCGCCCTCGTGATAGACACCGTCCGCACCTTCTTTCTCGTGGTGCTGGCGATACTCGGTCCGATAGCCTTCGCCCTGTCGGTATGGGACGGTTTCCAAAGCACGCTCACGCAGTGGATATGCCGCTACATACAGGTCTATCTGTGGCTTCCGGTGTCGGACATGTTCAGCACCATACTGGCGAAGATACAGGTGCTGATGCTGCAAAGCGACATCGAGCGGATGCAGGCAGACCCGAACTTCTCGCTGGATTCGAGCGACGGGGTGTATATCGTGTTCCTCTGCATCGGCATCATCGGCTACTTCACCATTCCCACCGTTGCCGGCTGGATTATCCAAGCCGGAGGCATGGGCGGTTACGGTCGCAACGTGAACCAGATGGCGGGACGAGCCGGAAGCATGGCGGGCAGCGTGGCGGGTGCAGCCGCAGGAAACGTGGTCGGACGTGCCGGGAAACTGCTGAAATAATCAACTGACAATTAAAAACGAATAAACAACAATGGAATTTAAGTCACTTAAAAACATCGAATCATCGTTCAGGCAGATACGCCTGTTCGGTATCGTCTTCCTCTCGCTGTGCGCCGTGGTGACGGTGTGGAGCGTGTGGAACTCCTACCGTTTCGCGGAGAAGCAACGGGAGAAAATCTATGTGTTGGACAACGGCAAATCGCTGATGCTTGCGCTGTCGCAGGATCTGTCGCAGAACCGTCCAGCGGAGGCACGGGAGCATGTGCGCCGCTTCCACGAGCTTTTCTTCACGCTGTCACCTGAAAAAAGCGCGATTGAACACAACGTAAAACGTGCCTTGCTGCTGGCAGACAAGAGCGTGTACCACTATTATTCGGACTTCGCCGAGAAGGGGTACTACAACCGCATCATCGCCGGGAACATCAACCAAGTGTTGAAGGTGGACAGCGTGGTGTGTGACTTCAACGCCTATCCCTACCGTGCCGTGACTTACGCCACGCAGAAAATCATCCGGCAGAGCAACGTCACCGAGCGCAGCCTCGTGACTACCTGCCGCCTGCTGAACGCATCGCGGTCGGACGACAACCCCAATGGCTTCACCATCGAGGGCTTCACCATCATCGAGAACAAGGATTTACAGACAATCAAACGGTAACGGATTATGAAACGGAAAGTAAAAAGTATCAGAAAAACAATGTGGGGCGCATACTGGAAGCTCCACGACAAACGGAAACGGCTGGTGGCAAGGCTCAAAGGGTATTTGGACGGTTTGCCGCCGGAAACACGCCGCCGCATCATGCTGGGGATGCTCGCCGCCTTCGCGGTGCTTGCCCTCTATACCTTCGGCAGAGCCGTCTATGACATCGGCAGAAACGACGGCTCACGCATGGAAACGGGACACGCCGGACGGGTGGAACTGCCGACCCCGGTGGAAACAGACAATCACTTAACACCTTATTCATATGGAACAGACGAAGAATGAACCGACGAAAGAGAACAAAGCCGCTCCCGACACGGGAAAGCCGAAAAAGGGGCGCGAACCGCTGACAGAGGCTCAGCGGCTGAAACGGCAGAAGATGATCGTGTTGCCCGCTATGGTGCTGGTCTTCATTGGGGCGATGTGGCTGATATTCGCCCCGTCCTCCGGCAAGGAACAACCGCCGGGAACGGACGGATACAACACCGAAATGCCCGACGCTGACAAGGCGAACAAGCAGATTATCGGCGACAAGTTGAAAGCCTACGAGCATGGGGAGATGGAAGAGCGTCAGGAGAGCCGCAACCGTACCATCGGGCAGTTGAGCGACATGTTCGACCGCGAGATAGCGGGAACGGAGGACGGAACGAACTTCGACCTCGCCAATCCGGGCGGCAAGGAGGAAAAGGCACAGCCTGCCGCACCGCAGACTATCCAATCCTCCGCTGCCGCCTACCGTGACCTGAACGCCACCCTCGGCAACTTCTACGAACAGCCGAAGAACGACAATGCCGAGATGGATGAGCTGTTGGAGCGCATCGCCTCGCTGGAATCGGAACTGGAAAGCGAAAAAGGCAGGACTTCATCTATGGACGAACAGGTGGCACTTATGGAGAAGTCCTATGAGCTGGCGGCAAAGTACATGGGCGGTCAGAACGGAGGAAAGCCGGAACAGGCGGCAGAGCCTTCCACCGTGCAGAAGGGAAAGAAGAACACGGCGACACCCGTAAGGCAAGTGACCCGCCAAATCGTTTCCTTCCTTGCACAGCCCATGAGCAACGCGGAGTTTGTCGCCACCTTCTCGCAGGAACGCAACCGGGGGTTCAACACGGCTGTCGGCACTACAGAGGTATCGGACCGGAACACCATACCGGCGTGTGTGCATGGGGCGCAGAGCGTGACGGATGGGCAGACAGTAAGGCTTCGCCTGCTGGAGCCTATGGCGGTGGCGGGCAGGACAATCCCCCGCAATGCGGTGGTGGTCGGCACGGGCAAGATACAGGGGGAACGGCTCGACATCGAGATTACCTCGCTGGAATATGACGGTACGATTATCCCCGTGGAGCTTGCGGTCTATGACACGGACGGACAGCCCGGCATCTTCATCCCGAACTCGATGGAGATGAACGCCGTCAGGGAGGTCGCCGCCAACATGGGAGGTTCGTTGGGTAGCAGCATCAACATCTCCACCAATGCCGGGGCGCAGCTCGCCTCCGACTTGGGCAAGGGGCTGATACAAGGCACAAGCCAGTACATAGCCAAGAAAATGCGAACCGTAAAGGTGCATCTGAAAGCCGGGTACAGGGTTATGCTCTATCAGGAAAAGGACTGAAAACAATAATCAATCAAAAAAACATTTACCACTAAAAATCCAAAAGTAATGAGAAAAGTAATCATCATGTTTGCCCTCGCTATGGGCATCGCATCTGCCCACGCGCAGGAGAATGTAACCGTTGAAACAACCAACGGAAGTAATGAACAGCCGACCTTGACAAAGGAGGTCTATCCGCAGAAGGAGGCGGACGGCGACCTGTATCACGGGCTGTCACGCAAGCTGACCTTCGACCGCATGATACCGCCGCACGGTCTGGAAGTGACCTACGACAAGACTGTCCACGTCATCTTTCCGGCGGAGGTGCGCTATGTCGATTTAGGCTCGCCCGACCTGATTGCCGGGAAAGCCGACGGAGCGGAGAACGTCATCCGCGTGAAGGCTACCGTGAGAAATTTTCCCAACGAAACGAATATGTCCGTCATCACGGAAGACGGCAGTTTCTACACCTTCAACGTGAAGTACGCCGCCGAACCGCTGTTGCTCAACGTGGAGATGTGCGACTTCATCCATGACGGCAGCACGGTGAACCGCCCGAACAACGCGCAGGAAATCTATCTGAAAGAGCTGGGCAGCGAAAGCCCGATGCTGGTGCGCCTTATCATGAAGTCCATCCACAAACAGAACAAACGGGAGGTGAAGCATATCGGCTGCAAGCGTTTCGGCATCCAGTATCTTCTCAAAGGCATCTACACGCATAACGGATTGCTCTATTTCCACACGGAGATAAAGAACCAGAGCAACGTGCCTTTCGATGTGGACTATATCACATGGAAAATCGTGGACAAGAAGGTGGCGAAGCGTACCGCCATGCAGGAGCAGATCATCCTGCCGCTCCGAGCGCAGAACTACGCCACCCTCGTGCCGGGCAAGAAAAGTGAACGCACGGTCTTCACGATGGCTAAGTTCACCATCCCCGACGACAAATGCCTTGTGGTGGAACTGAACGAGAAGAACGGCGGCCGTCACCAGTCCTTCGTGATTGAGAACGAGGATTTGGTACGCGCGGGTACCATCAACGAACTTCAAGTACGCTGACCATGAGAAAGTACATCGCAATAATCATCGCGTCGCTTGCCCTTTTCACGGGGCAGGCGCACGCCCAGCGATGCCTGCCGAAAATGCAGGGTATCGAGGTGAGGGCGGATATGGCGGATGGCTTTAATCCCGGCGGCAAGGATGGCGGGTACAGTTTCGGGGCGGCACTCTCCACTTACACGAAGAAGGGGAACAAGTGGGTGTTCGGTGGCGAATACCTCCTGAAGAACAACCCCTATAAGGACACCAAGATACCCGTGGCGCAGTTCACGGCGGATGGCGGATATTACTTCAAGATACTGTCGGACGCCCGAAAAATCGTGTTCGTCTATGCTGGGGCTTCGGCTCTCGCCGGATATGAGTCTGTGAATTGGGGGAAGAAAATGCTGCATGACGGCTCCACGCTGCACGACCGGGACGCCTTCATCTACGGCGGCGCGCTGACGCTCGATGTGGAATGCTACGTGGCAGACCGTATAGCCCTGCTTGCCAATCTGCGGGAGCGTTGCCTTTGGGGTGGCGACACGCGGAAGTTTCACACGCAGTTCGGGGTCGGTATCAAGTTCATCATCAACTGACACGGGCATGGAAAGGACGGAAATAGATGCTGTCAGAAGGATGCCGCTTGCGGATTTTCTCGCACGGCTGGGGCATGAGCCTGTTAGAAGGAGCGGTAACGAGCTGTGGTATCTTGCCCCGTACAGGGGCGAGCGCACACCCTCTTTCCGTGTGAACGTGGCGAAACAGCTCTGGTACGACTTCGGTTTGGGCAAGGGCGGCGACATCTTCACGCTTGCCGGGGAGTTTCTGCAAAGCGATGACTTTAGGACGCAGGCGAAGTTCATAGCGGAAGCCGCCAACATGACGGTGACCGGATGGGAAAAACCCGCCTATCTCCCGAAGCCGATTGAACCCGTCTTTGAGGATGTGGAGGCAGTTCCGTTGTTTCGTTCACCGCTGACGGAGTATCTGGCAGAACGGGGCATCCCTTACGCCATCGCATCCCGTCACTGTTGCCGTCTTAACTACGGCGTTCGTGGGAAACGGTATTTTGCCGTCGGCTTCCCGAACATGGCAGGTGGCTATGAAGTCAGAAGCCGATATTTCAAGGGTTGCATCCCGCCAAAAGATATGTCTTTGGTAATGGCTAAAGAAATTCCGGCTGACGAATGCCTCGTGTTCGAGGGCTTCATGGACTTCCTTTCTGCGGTGACGCTTGGCGTAACCGGTAACGCTGACTGCCTTGTGCTGAACTCCGTCGCCAACGTGGAGAAGGCGGCGGGATTGCTGGACGGCTACGGGCGCATCGACTGTTTCCTTGACCGTGACGAAGCCGGACGGCGGACGCTTGCCGCACTTGTGGGGCGATACGGGGAGCGTGTCACCGACCGTTCCTCCCTCTATGACGGTTGCAAGGACTTGAACAAGTACCTGCAACTGACAACGAAAAATTAAAAAACAACCATCTAAAAATCGAAGAACAATGAACATACTGAACAACAGAAACAAGAGAACATCCATCTTCAAGGCGGTGGCGTTATGCCTGATAGCCGCCGTGTCATTCACCCTCGTATCGTGCGACGACGACATGGACATTCAACAGTCCTATCCCTTCACGGTGGAGGTCATGCCCGTGCCGAACAAGGTGACAAAGGGGCAGACGGTGGAAATCCGCTGTGAGCTGAAAAAGAAGGGCGACTTCGCTAACACGCTTTACACTATCCGCTATTTTCAGTTTGAGGGAGAAGGAAAGTTGAAAATGGACAACGGCATCACCTTCCTGCCCAACGACCGCTACCTGCTGGAGAACGGGAAGTTCCGTCTGTACTACACGGCGGAGGGTGAAGAAGCACACAACTTCATCGTGGTGGTGGAGGACAACTTCGGCAACTCCTTCGAGTTGGAATTTGACTTCAACAACCGGAATGTAAAGGATGACGGTTTGACCATCGTTCCCATCGGCAACTTCAGCCCCTTGTTGAAATGATGCGTGTATTCATGATAATGCTCTGTTCGCTTCTGGCGGTCTGTTCCGTATCTGCACGGACCAGCCGCCAAGAGGAAACGGACGGGCAGGCGGCAATCTACCGTCTGCCACTTATGGAACGGGCTTTTTTATGCTGTCGCTATTTTGAGGGCTGGCACTCAGAAAAACACCATCCATACGTGGGTTGGGGTCACAAACTTTTGCCAAACGAGAAGTATTCAGCACGAACCATGACAAAATGGGACGCGGATGAACTTTTGCGGAAAGACCTGCGCAAATTTGTCGCCATGTTCCGTAAATTCGGAGTTGATTCGACTTTGCTTGGCACGTTAGCTTACAATGTGGGACCGGCGAAGCTGTTAGGCAGCAAGACACTCCCCAAAAGTACCTTAATCAAGAAATTGGAAGCTGGCGACAGGAACATTTACCGTGAGTATATCGCCTTCTGCAACTACAAGGGTAAACGCCACGCCATGCTGCTCAAACGGAGAAAAGCGGAGTTTGCGCTGTTGTATATCCCATAAATGTAAATAGACAAAAGAACCTCCGATGAAACCACAACTTCATCGGAGGTTTTCCGGTTTGTTAAAATTGAATTTTTACTTCTTTCTCTTTAATATGTATCACATCTCCCATAATCGTCATAGGGCACATTTTCCCATTCCAAGGTTCATCATAACATTCATCTTTATCATACTTTTCTTTTTCACAAAACGAATGCAATGGGCATACATAACCATATTTGTGCAATCTCGTTAAATATGAAAATAATGCATTGTGCCCTATTAGTGCCAACATATCATCAGATAATTTTTCGGAATCTATTGAGGATGAAGGTGTGGATTAAAATCGCCACTGTCTGTATAGCTATAAGGCATTCCTAAAAAATCTATTAACGTTTTAATTCGTTCCTTAGATAAGGGTTGGTAATCAGTAATCAAAGTTAAGATAGGAACAAATCCTTTGGCAGGACGAATTCGTTCCAAAACTTCGCCAATATAATCGATTCCGACTCGGACACTTTTAAAAAAGACTTGTTTGAATGTGTCTATAAGAGTATCAAAAAAGTCACAAACTGACATTGCTTTTCCCTTGATGTATATTTTATCTTCATTGACGAACCGTTCAAACAATTCTATTGCAGATAAATCCGGATTTTCATTCGCGTATGCTAAGTTATCTATTAGAACTTCAGCAGGAGAAAGGCTAAACAAAGATATATAGCAAATAGTTATCAGTTTTATATTATCAGATGCTATTGCAGAAAAATGTTGTTCTGCAATAATCTTAATTAAATTATATGGGAGGTCAAATTCTTCATGAGTTGCAGTTTCATCTATGAGCATTTGATACAATGCTGCCATACTCTCCTTAATAATGTTAGCACCCAAAACAATGGTTTGTTTTGAACCATCCGTAAAACTGATATCTAATGTTATTATTGGTAAATTTCTATTATTTACCTTTTTATAGTTTCTATGGATGCAAATCCGTTCACTTACATCTATTTTAAAATTATTTCTCCGTGTATCTGAAAGTGGGCAATATCCTGTTCCACATTCTACAATATCCATTTTATTCTTCAATCCTTGAGAATAATCAATATTTAATGGGAGAGTGATAGTAGATGTAGCATTTTCTACAAAAGCATATGTTTCCGCCATTATATTATATCGAACCATACTATCATATAGTCCCCACGGAGTTGATACATTTTGAAGAAAGTGGATGTATTCATGAACAAGAGTTCCTAATGTTGGGACATCAAGTTCATCGATGTTTCCATCAAAAGAATTGTGAATACGAATCTGCATAAACGCCGGCTGATATTCACCTTTACTATTATTTCGTTCTGTTATGATGTGCTTTTGACTTATTGTTAATTCACACATAATATTACTATGATTATGAGTATCAATACTTTTACAAAGATACTCATAATATTTTATATATCGCTAACAAGCGATTGAAACAAAGGTTTCTTTGCTACTTTCTTTGTCCGCCATCATGCTCACTGAAAGAAAGTAGGGCGGCTCTCGCCGCCCCTCCACTCAAAAGCGTGTGTAAAGTCCCGTCACCATCGTGAACATTTCCTCCAACATATCAAAATAGATGCCCTCGTGTATGGCAATGTCCTTTGTTCTGCTCTCGAATGTCTTTTTGCTGAATGTCCTGCGGTAGAAACGCATATTGTAGAGGTCTGCCCCTGCATCATAGATGATGTCAAGGCGGTTGGCACTTGTCTTGTTCCTTGCAAGGCTCATCCGTAAGCCGTTGCCCATATCTATGAAGTCACGGCTTCCCGTCATGGCGGTGAAGCGTCTTCCGCCTATCTGCTGTAATATCGTCTGTGCTATCATATCCGTTGTTTTAGGGTTTTAAGTGTTGGCGGTGCGGACACCGCCAACTTGTTCAAAATTCTCGCATCTCGGCAATGGGTGTCTGTCGTTGCAGCCACTCTTTCACACACTCCATATTATACTCGCTCGTGATGACTGCCGTATGGCTGTCGGTGGCGGTGAAACGTGTGCTTTCGTAATCATCTATCCACCCTTTGAGGGTGTTCGTTCCCCACGCTTGGGCTTCGTCAAAGATACCGTCCAATGCCGTGATAGGTTCGCTGAATTTGACTATCAGCGTTTGATAGGTCGTGTTCATCGGTTGCCCTCCTTTCCCTGCTTTGCGTTCAGCCACTTGTTCCTTGCGGTTCGGCACTCGTCCAATGTGGGTTTGACACAAGCGAACAGTTCTCCGTCCGTATGGCGGTAGTCGTACTGCACAAGTGTCCGCTTGCGTCTGCCGATACCCGATTGGAAACGCTCATATTTCTCCGTACCTGCTTCCGTACAGGTGCTTACTCCGTTGATGGTCATTCGTGTTGCCATAATGTTGCTTTTTAGATGATTAAAAATGTACTGACAGAACTCTGTCCTTCATCACCATTTCGGGGTTGCTCGTGTAGCGTTGATGCAGGTAGAAATGGTGTGAGCCGAAGCCGTAAAGGAAAAACTTGTCAAGTTCGTGCTTCTCGGCAAACTCCTTCACACTCCTTCTCAATCCCTCCTCACTCGTTGTGAGAGTGAGGAGATTTACAAATTCAATGAACATCGTGGGAATTGCATCATCCCACACACAAATCATGCTTTCGATTCTTACTTCCATATCAATGTTGTTTTAGGGTTTATGCTATGCCGCTTTCATCCGCTCACGGATAAGGTTGGCGTTCTTGTTCACAAGGTCTATGATGCGTTCGTGGTATTCGGTGTCTTGGTTGTACTTGCCGTGGCACTGCACCACCTTGAGTGTCCGCAAATCCACCTCTACGGTTTCAATTATCTCACCGCCAATCCTTGCCGAGAGTATGAGGGTGTCGGCTTTCTTGTAGTATTCACTGCCGAACACGCAGATGTTCTGTGCCTTGCCCTCGCTGTAATACTCGTCTATGCTTTCAAGCACCTTGATGATTATTTCCTCGTCCGTGATTACCAATCCGAAGAATTTGGATTTGTTGGCGATGAAATCCTCCGCATCTTTTTCCCTTTGCAGTTGCCGCTGTTGCTCACGCTCACGCCTTTCAATCTCCCAGCGGCGGCGTTGCTCTGCTCGTTCCTTCTCGTGTATGGTTTCAATCTTTCGGGTTGCGTTGTCGTGTGCCGCCATGAAATCTTCGGGGCAGATGTTCTTCGGGTTGCGGAGGTCTTGACCGAGTTTGTTGAGCATACGCAAATAGTCGCACCACATGGAGAAGTTGTCTATCAGATACTTGTGACGCTTGGCAATCAGATATGATGCCCAGCATTCATCGGCAGTACGGGCATTGAAAATAAAGTGTTTCATAACCTCAATCTCACCGCCTTTCATAAGGGTTTCAATTCTTGGGTCAGAAAGCAAGGCTTTGAAAAGACGCACGGGGGAAATGCCGTGGAAATCGCCCTTGAAGCCGTTACGTCTGAGTTGAGGTAATACCCTCATTTTGGGATATGCACAGCTTCTTGCCACAACATCATCGTATAGGCTGTTGTGCGGTCTTATCTCCATCGCGCTGCACAATGCCCATACATCGCAGTAATAGAATGTGAAGCCACGGAGCAACGCCATGTCTGTAACCTTACCGTCGGGTGAAATCCAACGCTGCACAACCTCGTGGCAGTAGAATTGCATCGGCTCGCCTTTCCTGCTTTCGCATCTGACCTGCGCCACACGGATTACCTGATAGCCTTTGCAGATGGTTATCACGCTGAAATATTGCGTTTCCTTGTAGATACGTTTGCGTGTGTCCTGCACTTTGAGTTTGGCATGGCATTGGGAACAGGTGCAACCTTCAAGGGTGTCGCATAGTCCACTGTCACTGTGCCACTCGTGACCGCAGTCGGAGCAGGTAATGTTCCCTTTCTTGGTGCGGTAGCCGATATGTTCAACGCAGTGGCGGTATGCCCATTCAATTTGTGTCGTTGATATGGGGCGGAGGTTGGCTGAAAGTCTTGCCACCTCTTTCTGTATCTTGGTCTTCGGTTTCATAAGCCTAAATCAAATAATGAGGGTTGGGGGTGGTTTTCTTTTCTCGCTGACGGTCTGTTGCGGTTCTGCAACTTGCGGAGTTCCTCCTCTTGGTATCTGCGGACTGCATTCTGACGTGCCTCCGCCTTTTCCTCTTCCGTGAGTTCCACAACATGGTTCACCACCACTTGGCAGTTCATAGGTTTGCCCACCTCTATCTCGTTTTCCTCATAGTAGTGGATGGCTTGCCCGAATATCTCTCCGTCCGTGAAGCCGTTGCAACCACTTTTCTGCACATGGTTCAGAATGTGGGTCACGCACTCGTCTATGTTCTTGGCAGGGTTGCGGTACTTCTTCGCAAAGAGCGTATCTTCCTCCGCCCGCTGTTCCAGATACATTTGTATCGTTCTTTTGAAATGGTCTGTTCCTTTCATATCGCTGTCGTTTTTAGATTGTCTGTTTAAGTATCTCTCTCCAATAGGTCGGCTCTACCTCGCTGAGAAGGAAGTCCATGAAGTCCCTCCGTGCGTCTTTGTTTAGTTCGTGGTACAATCTTCGGAACGTTTCAAAATTGCCGTTGATGTACGTTTCCACCATATACACGAAGATGTTGTCCACCTCGTAATATCTGCACTGCTGCGCTACCGTCTTGCTGTTTCTCTTTGTCATGTCGGTAAGGGTTAAAGAGTTAATGACCAAAGGATGAAGCCGAAGTAGGCAATGGTGGAAAGGATAGCCACGATTACACCTATCGCCACTCGGAACACTCCGTTTACAATCTCTCTGATGATGCCCCAAAGGATGCCGAACACCCCGAAGGCGGTGCGCATCATCAAGCCGCATATCGCCAACCCGATGTATTGCGCCACTTGTCTGAAATTTGCCGTTGCTGTCATATCTTCGCTGTTTTTAATTTTTTTGTTTTTTATGCGGATTCAAGAGCTGAGGGAGTTGAGTTTCAAACTATCTTATCTGCCTCTCGTTTATCCGACATTTTTTTTATGCGTCTTTCTGTCGCATCGGTCGTTTTCGTTTCGGGTGCTTGAAAAGGTAGGGATTAGGGAATGCAAGGTTTTTCGGGGAAATACTACCCGAAGGGCTGGAGATTTCCGCAGAAAACAGGAGGCTTGACCTTGCTTTCCCGTCCAATCCCGGAATTACCTTTGCGCCCAGAACGAAAATGACTGACTGATGCGGCTTACTGAAAGGCGCAAAATGGAGGTAAACGAAAACAGAGGCAGATTAGGTAGAAAAAACTTTAGGGGAAAATCCGTAAAAAGAGGAAACCGTCTGAAAGAAAAAGACATCACCGGAAGCGTGAAAAGGGCAAACCACGACAAAGGAAGTATGATTGTTTCCGTTCCGACGGAACTTGTCCAGCCGGGCGGCAACAATCATTCTTCCCGGTTTGTCCGGCTGTGTGTGACCGCCTGTTTCATTCATGAGGCAGGCTGACACACTCTGCATTCACTTTCCGCTTCCGGCAAAAGGGACAGCAAAAAAAGAAAAATCATCTGGTAGCCCGTAAAAGCACCTCTTGGCATAGACGCAAAAGAAAGGGGCATTGCGTCATCAGTCTAAACATCGTTTAGGCGTGAGGCAATGCCCTTTTCTCCGGCTATGCGGTAGTCGGCACACGATTGTTCAAAACTCGTTTTTGGCAATGGTGTTCCGACAAACAAAACCGCTTTTACGGAAAAATCTTATGAATGAGGGGATAAAAAACGGGAGTTTATATCAAAATCTCGAATTAAATAGCTACTTTTGCATAGGAAGAGTTCTTTGAAGGTTACGCAATGCGCAGAAAGATAATGCAGTAGATAACTAACTAAATCGTAACCTATTACTATCAAGAGCAATTAACCTACGCTCATTTCCAATAAATTACACTCTTTTCGTAACTTCTCACTACAATATATTTATTGTCAATAGCCATCACATCACCCTGCGTAATGAATTCATCATTCGTTTCCAACGGAATGTATTCCACATCCATAAAATCCTGAAGCACCAGTTCCTTTTTCGGATAATTTTGGGAAATATCTACTGTTACTATATCTACAGTCCCGCTATTTTCTCTACATCCACTCCATCCCAGCATTAAGAACAATACTACAACTACATTTATTCTTTTCATAACTTACGCATTTTTAATTACATTATTTACTAAAATTCAACTCCATCACAAGGCGGAAGCCTCCATACTCGTCACTATAATTCTCAATGTCGTAATCAATGTACGACACCCGACACCTCTTTGCTGTTCCTCCCCAACTTCCACCTCGCAATATCCGGCGAAAGAAAAGATAGGTGCCCTCAAAAGGCCATCCCGGATAGACAGACTTACCACCTTGCTTGTATTCTTTAGTGTACAAATCACCGCACCACTCCCAAACATTGCCACTCATATCATACAGTCCCAATTCATTGCTTTTCTTCAAGCCTACCGGACGGGGGACTCCAGCTTCTCCATATTGTCCACCAGAGGAATTCCCTATATACCAAGCGACCTCGTCTACCTTATTACTGCCACTATATTTATAGTGCTTGCTTCTACGCCCACCACGTGCCGCATATTCCCACTCGATCTCAGTCGGAAGGCGGAATGTTTTACCGGTCATAGCATTTAATCTACCGATAAACTTCTGCGCATTTTTCCAGCTTACATTTTCCATCGGGCAATCTTCGCATCCCCCATTAAACGGCAAAATGGAATCAGTATCCATAACCGCCCTCCACAGCCTTTGAGTAACTTCATATTTTCCTATATAAAAATCAGATACCGACTCCTTACGTGCAGGTTTCTCGTTATCCTCACAATCACATCCCTGCTCATCTGTACATCCCATCATAAATGTACCTCCTTTCACAAAAACCATCTCAATAGAATCCCCATTCAAGGCAACCACAAGTTGCTGAATAGGAGTTTCATTCGACTGACATCTAACAAAAATAGTTATAAGACATATTGCCAAGACAATAGTCAATGCTTCAACTCTTCTTTTCATATTAGTATAAAATAAATATGTTTCCACTTTCTACCGGCTTCTTTTACATAACATGACAAAGATTCGTAAGACCTATAGCTATTTCATAATCAGATGGAGAAGGACATAGCCATTGAAAAACACATCTATTACAAGGCTCTTTATCACGAACTCGAAACCATGACTCTCCTTCATTAAGTTCCTTACAAACTATATCATATACACTATCTTTATATATATTCCCTATTGGCAAGAAATTCATGTTTGCAAACACATCACCATTCGACATTATATTTATCTTACCAAAATCATAAGTATTAATCGCTTGGTTAGCAAAGATATTTTTTATTGATATTGGCATAGATAGAATATCCTTTTTAGAAAGAAAAACATATTCTTTAAAGAAAGCCATATTAGTACCATCATATATAGGCTTTATTTGATATTCTTTTATCCGGAACCGTTCTATAAGTTGCTCAGCATCCTGACAATCATTCAAAGAAGCAACATTAAATATATACTTATATGACAAATTTTGTTCCCTTAACGTTATCAAAACATCCTCCCACAATCTTATGTCAATAGGGAAATTGACTAAAACACAATACAAAAAATTATTCATAAAAAATGTTTGCGAACAAGGAATCTCCGTATATAAACAATAGACTTTTTTAAGAGAAGAACTATTATCCAAGAAAGACAATAACCTTTCATTATTCACAACATCATTTAGTTTTCCATAAATATTAAAAATTATTTTTGAGGGAACAGACTTCAAAAAATTCAAAAAAGCACATATGTCAGTTTCATTATTAACATGAATAGTTATTTCAAACAAATTCTCCAATAGATTTCTACTAACAGAAAAATTGTGCCTTTTATAAACTTCCAGTTTTTCATTATCCAAAAAATTGAAAAGGGGTAATATTTGAACAGGTTTTTCATTTGATAATGCAATATCTATTATATCCCCCATATATTTTTCACGTACCTCATCAACAAAACTTTCAACAATCCTATTTTGGATATCTTCATTTGTTAAATAAACAACACCTTGATTATTTCTTTCAAGTAACTTTTTAAGCAATTGTATAATCTCCACTTTATTAGATTCAATATACTCCCCGTCAAGAGTATTATACAATAGCACACATTCGCTTGTTAATCCAATATACACATATGGCTCTATTGTAAACCACCAACCTATTATAGAAGTTTCCATTATTATGATACAATTATTATATCTTCTAATATTTTAAAAAAATCATTCGGATGTTTCTCTAAAAAAGAAAATATTCGAGACAATTTAAACTGAAAATTTTTTTGATTATGAAAATAATGACATACCATTTTTTCAGTTCCTTCTTTTTTCAAATTTTCTAAATGGAACATACATAATCCACAGAATCTATAAAGATAGCAGTGCCGACAATATTTTTCCAAGCATTTATAATAAGCATTATATTGCTGTACTATTTGGGATACATTCAAGAATACGCCCTCATCAACTTCTCCCAAAGAATATTTATAGTCTATTCTTTCGCATGGCATTAGTTGACCATGAGTAGTAAGAAATATTTTTTTAGAAAAAGGAAAACACGTACTTGCTGGAAAATACTTATTTTCTACGCACAAAGTAGATAATATATCAGAGACATACGAATTTATAGAAAAATATTTCAAAAAATTAGACAATTCATGAAAAGGTAACAAATCTTCATGAAGTAACAAATTATCCTTCTCTTTATAATATTCTTTTTCACTATCTCGTATATCACGAAACATCTTTTGAAATAAATCATTTTTTTCCTCTACAATTCCCCCTCTATTCATTTCTGAAACCCGTGGAATTTTATGATAACGTCCATGAAAAAATTCATAAATACTTTTTACTGAATTTCTATTATGCAAAACTGCATTAAAATCAACATTGGTTTCGAAAAAATTAGGAAATTTTTCTTTTACAAAATCCAAATTCTCAACTATTTTCCGAAAAGAATTACGACCATTTTTCTGATAAATGCGATAGCTATTATTTTCTTCATTACCATCTAAGCTTACTAATATATGGAATCTATTTGCAACTAGATAATCTATATATTTGTCTAACAAGACAGCATTTGTCGTCATACTATAGCTTACATTTACGACTCCTGCATGATTTAGATTACAAACAAAGTCAACAATAGTCTTTATGAATTTTATATTTAATAAAGGCTCCCCACCATAAAAACTAATAACCAACTCGGTATCCTTATTGGACAATTTAAGTCCCCAAATATATCTCAACAAACTAAGTGCAGAATTAATATCCAACTTTTTACCCTTCCTATTTTTTCCCCATTCATACACACTCCCTAATGCACAATAAACACAATTTAAATTACAAGATTCTGTGACTTCGAATAAAATTTGTGGAGTATGGCTAAGAGCTTCTTTAACTTTAGCTTCACTTATTTCTGTATTAATATCTATGTAATCCATATTTGAAAAAAAATCGTGTTTTTTCAAATACATATACTTTCTCACATAGTAAGAATCCACATAATCACATTTTTCTGTTTCACAAATTTGCTTCAAAGCTGGATGTACAATCATCGAGAATCTATGCTTATCATTATAAAGATAGCAGTTCTTATTTTCTGATGTATATATAATAGATTGTCGCATAATTACTATCAAGTATTAACGTTTCTATACTCTTGCTATTCAGAATTTTTCATAAGATAAAGAATCTCTTATCTTAATTATAAAAAGAGATTCTTTATCATTACATTGGTACTAAACAAATTAATTATAGAAGACGTTATCGCCCAGCTAATGGCACATAAGCCGTCGCCGTATTAATATGTGAAGCAATAGGAGCCGCACTATAAGCAGACCAACCGCCATAGCATGAACATGTGCAATCACCGCAATCATTGCCACCTTTTAAAGCATCCATTTCACGTTTTTCTAACTCAACTTTACTCAATTGATTCAATTTGATTTTTTTTAAAACTTTCATAATACATTTTTTTAGTTAAACAATAAGTAATCAGTATTCATATAGTATATCCAATATAAATAGTTACACTTGCTATAAAATTGAAAACCAAACAATATCTCCATTCAGCAAAATTTACAACAGTATTTATCCAAATAATAGTTACGTAATAACCAGCGTATTTCATTATTAGGAAAATCATAACATTGCAATATTTCCAATTCAGGAATAGACGAAATTTTTTCTAATACTTTTTTTGCTTTTCCAGCCACAAACACATTATCAATATGCATTAGCCACCATTTTAAATCATACCAAAAATCTATAGAAAATAGAAATATTGGATCAATGCTTTCAAAATTTTCCCTTCTATAAAAAAGTTGTTCAAAACAAAGCACTATCTGCTCTACCATATGTAAAGACCGATCATGGCACTTTGAACATTTATTCCAAAGTCGGTATAAAAAATAGTCTGCTACCCATAAAAGAATCTCATACATGGAAAAAGGATGATTAGTTTCTTCCCATAAAGAAATCAAGAATTCATCTGTTTCTGCTAATAAATCATCCAAATCTGCTTCAATTAAAGAATTTTGCACTAAGCACTCTACCAAGCACCCCCATTTAGCAAGCCCCATCCCACTCGGAGCATCAGCCACATTCTGTTGTATATGCACCAACAATTCAAATGCTCTTTTTTCCATCAAACATTTTTCCTTTTCATACTCAGAACTAAAAAAAGATAAAAGACATGCTTTAATCTGCTCATCTTGCATCAAGTCAGTAATTGGATACCTTATTTCATATTGATTCCAAACCAAAGTATTATTGGGATAATAACTCCAAATTTCTTTTCCGAAAGGAAATTCTTTTGGGAAACAAGAAGGTCTATTTTCCAAAAAAGAAAGAAATTTGACATTCATTCTCATTTGTATCATCTTCATATTTTCGACATCTGATGAAAATGTTATCCTAATATGCTCTCCACGTTTTTCTGAAAAATTTACTTGAAAACAGTTAAATATTTTTTCATTATACTGATAAAATGAAACTATCTCCAACAATAAAGTAGTCCAATCTTTTCTAGAATAGAAAATAGAGACACAACTCCACGCCTTATTTTCTCGCAAAACATAATGCAAATCCATGTTATTTCAAAATTATTCGATTAGCATAATCAAAATTTCTAAATACGGTTCCACATCCAAAACCCTGAGAATTAATGCATTCATTATTATCCAAAGTTCTTTTTACTTTAGAGTAATTTAAAGCTTCCGTTATTAATAATACAACAGTAACTATAAGATCAACATCAGTCACCTTATAAAAATACCTATCACGATAGCATAGCCCTTTCTGATTATCTACAAATAAATACTTTCCATTTAATAAAATTCCGCCATCCACATTACACCACTCACCCTCTTTCCACTCTTCTTTCACAACAAAACGATATTTATCGCTCATACATTGTTCTATTCTGTCACATTCAATGTTATTTCGATTACAATTCATTGCAACATTATTTTGTAACGCTCCCATTCCCCAAAAGTGCTCTTTATACAACATTAATATACGCGTAGAATAAGGATCTATATAATCTAAATAAAGAGCATACAGCTTTTTTAATAGTGGTTCCTCAACAACTCGTTCATTATCTTCGTGCGTCAAAGCTCCATAAAAACTTTCTTGAATAAAAACATGTCTCCTATGTCCAATACAAGTCAAACGCTTAAATAAGTCAGCATCCTCTACACCATATCCCACCAGAAGTTCATTATATCCTTTGACTGCCATAAATGCTTCTTTTTCCAGACAAACTCTTCCAAATACATCACGTACACAAAGATTACTAGTATAAAATATTTTCTTCTTCTCTTGAAACTCCTTCAGCATAAACTCAGCAAAGCCCTCCCCCAAATAGTTATCAGCATCCAAATTGCATACGATTTTCCCTTCTGCCAACCTAAATACCATATTTCGGCTATGACTCCGCAAATAATGAACCGGTTCAGTAGTCCTATAATAGACAAGAATACCCATCTCAATATATTTCATCATAGATTGAGCAATCCATTCTTCTAATCCATCTTGCGAATTATAATCCAGCACAACAAACTCTACCTCATCTACTAAGAAATTATCAAGAATATTCTTCTCCAAAGTTTCTTGTAAATGTTTAAGCCGATTCATACAAGTGATGCAAAATGAGATTTGTTTCATAGTGCTATATAGCCATTATTAATGAATAGTAAATCTACCGAATGCATAAGCTCCATCCAAACCTTTTATCTCAAGTAAAAAATCACCAACTAAGCCTTTCTGTAATTGTACTTTTCTCAATATTGGAAAGTCAATATTCTCAGTAGAAGAGTAAACAACATCCCCATTCTGAGAAATTACAATTTCAATTTCACCTATAGATTGATAGAACTCCAAGTCAATGGAATAGTCATCATTTAAGAATGCAGAGAAAGGAACATCCATTGGTATAGAACGAGGTTCTTGACCTGCTCCTTGAGGCTTTGTAAAAGGCCTATCATTAACAGACAACACTATTTCTGTATTAACAACTAGAATATTAAAAACGGCAGCTATGGTATTCATCGACAAGAAGCCATATAGACTTAAAAGACAAAAAAAGTTTTTCATTTTCATAGTACCCATGTTTGATTTTACGGCATAAAAATAGCGCAAAATACAGTGTATTACACAAAACACTCATGGACAAAATCTAATTCAATTAATCATATAATAATCAACTAAATAAATACTATAGTTTGTTTTTCTGGATGGACAAATACAACGGATTTGTTTTAAAGAACGCATTCAAATCATCTTGTTTTCCTAAATGGAGCTTTTCCTTCAAACGTTGTTTCTTTTTAAAAATAGAATTTTCCTCACAAACAAAAGCTGCGACCAACTCTGCTGTAGAAAATCCCAACTTTATCAACACAGCCAACATAAGGTTATGCTCGTTCAATTTATACTTCTGTCGCAAGTTAGTCACAAAATTGCCAGACAATAAATCTATATAGCCAAAGATGTTCAGCCATTCCTCTTCACTCAATTTTTTCACATTCAAATTTCCTTCTTTCAGCTGTCCTAAAAGAAACAAAGCACCTTGCTGAGAATGTTCACGTATTTCTTTATTCTCATTTTTCAAAACCTGTATCTTCTGGGCCAGGATTCCTATTTGTTCCTTAACAAGTACCTCAGACAACATTCCCTTTTGTGCTTGCTGATTACATTTCTTCAATTCCTCTATTTGACAAATATACCGTTCTATTATCTTTTCATTCTCTTGATAAGTTTTGAGCTCCTTCTCCATAAACCTTTTAAGGCGTTTTCTATAACTCTTTCTATATTGTTTTTTTATTTCCTGATATGCTACAAATCCCACAACTATAAAGGATAAAGACAGTAGCAGCCAAAAATATAGCTGAATCTGCTTTTCTTGCATAAGCAATTTATTCTCCACCACCAATTTATCTGCCTCATTTTTTTGCTGTATTTCAAAGATTTTGTGCTGCAAATTCATCTCCTGTGCTATTTTTTGCAACGAATCAGACTTTTCTTTATAAAGCAGAGCCTTAGCATACTCAGCACGTTTCTTTTCCAACAAATAAAGATAATGATAAGCACCGGATTGTGTATAGCAATCTTCCGAAGACAAAGCATTCCTCACATACATTTCTGCCCTTTCCAATTGCCCTAACTGCAAATAGGCATCTCCCAATGACAAATTATAATAAGGAATAAGAGTAGAAACTTGCTCATTCTTTAAGGCTGAATGAAAAAATTCAACTGCTTTCACATAATTTCCTTGTCGTTTTTCTTGTTCGCCCAAAAAGTGCGCCAAAGAAGAATATACCGGAGACAAACTATCCTGCTTTAACAAAGACATTCCCATCTTCGCATATCGTGCAGCATTAACATACTCTTTCCGAACCTCATAAATCCAGGCGATATTACGATAGCTATACACTATTTTCAAGGTATCACCGACTTTTTTATTATAAAAAATAGATTTTCGATAGTTGTCAAGTGCCATATCATACATTTCCGAGTCATCATTCAGCCTACCTACATATTGGTGCACCAAAGCCATCATCTTATACTCTTCTGTTTTCTCCAATTTAGCCAAAGCGCTCAAATAAGCTTGTATAGCCAATGTATCATTATCTTGCAAAGCTGCCACTTTACCATAATAAAACAATGCCTTTCCTGCTTTTACACCATCATCCTTATAATAATCTACCGCAATTTTTATCAACGAATCCGACTGCAAACTATCCAGATAGTTTTTATCACGTGCTTGCGTCAGCAGCAATGCATAGTCCGCCCGCTGCTTCCCACGAAGCTCCTCCGGATGAGGAATTTGCTCCAACAGCAGCAATGCACTGTCAGGATATACATCCATATACCTCTCTACCTTATCAAAAACATTGGATACGTTCTTCTCTACGCAAGAACCAACAGTACACAAACGGACAAAAGCCCAAGATATAACAGTTTTTTCATATGAACATGTTCTTTACCAGATTATCATTGCGTATACACAGAATCCTTTTGGAGATAAATATTCACACCAGCCAACGGCAATCCTTTTTCCCCATCAGTCACAATGCCATTTGTCTGCGCATTAGAAACAACTGCACAGCAGAATGTTATGAACAGCACTATACATCGCTTCATAATCCATGTATATATAATTAAACTTTGGATGAGAATAAGCTTTTTTACGGCCTCTCCCTTCAAAGATACAAAAAAACGCTTCAACAATGTACAAAAACAAGATAAATGTGACAAACAAAACAAATAGCTCAGAGCTTGTTTCCCCTTACATAGGCTTCCTTTCCATTTTCTGTACGGAGTTATCAGCGCCTATCGGCCGTGATGCGCTCTGCCAACGGCCGTCAACCACTCGACTAACGACCGTCAACAAGGTGCCTCATGCCCGTTGAACACCTATTATACTCATAGTTTCCCCATACTGTGCACCTATCTTATTCCTATTATGAGCCCAGCTGCAGTCTATCGGTAAACGGTCTTTTACGAAGTTAATACCGTGTTTACACGAAACGCATATCGTGTAAACAAGATATTTGCAAAATGCTGTACATTCTATTAATACACTAACAAACAAGATATTAACTTACTTTCCGGCGTATTTCCGCTGTGGAAGCAAAAGTTGCTTCCACCTTTTTGAGTTGCTTCCACAGCACTTGTAATGCCGATGAATAAAGGGATGCAGGAAGTAGGTGGAAGTGTGGAAGCAGAAATGATAAAACTAAGCAGAGATAATTTTCCCTTAAAAGCAATAAAACTCCAGAATCTGCTGGAGCAAAGCATCCTGCTTTCCCAGACCTTTTTCCAACTCCACACTTTTCAGGTTATAGAGTTGTGCCAGCAAAGCTGACGACTGCTTCTCGCAAAGACGGGAATCATGTACCTGCTCCATCCAGCAGACGGTCTCTCCCCAAACATCTACCGAAAGATGTGACAAGACTTCTGTCGGGGCTCCCCCCTTCTCCACCTTACGGAAGATTTCGACCAAAGCACACAACAAGCTGGACATTATCTGTTTACAACGGGAATGGGAACGGGATTCCCGGTTTCTGAAACGTAGCAGGAAATAGTACCCCAGCCATAAATAAACGGTGGTGACTTCTGCATGGATTTTCTCTATCCTCTTCCAATGCGCAACCAAGGCAGCATCAATTTCTTCCAGAATCGCATCCGTATCATCTTCTATGTAGTATTTCTGCGCAAGACACTCTATCACGCACCCCCATTTCGCCATATCCACACACTCTTGCGTACGCCCCATCCATACATGGGCTTCCTCCAATATCCGGAATGCCTTTTCTCCACATTCTGGAGCATCATAAAACCGATACTGACGAAACAACAGAAGAGACTGACATAATAACTCATCCAAAGAGTACTCCGCACTTTCCATATTTAAAATTCAAGTATCCATTCAGGTAACAAAATCGAGCAAAAGTAATCATTTCCTAAGAAAATCACGCTGTTTCAGCACAAAAACCGGCAGGAAAAAGAAGATACCGATGACGGACATCACCAGTCCGCCAATGGTACCCGCCGCCAATGGAAACCAGAAAGCCTCCTTGTCCTCACCTATCATGAAAGGGATAAATCCCAGAATGGTAGAAACTACCGTGAGGAAAATAGGAACGACCTTCGCATTCCACGCCTTGACGTAGGCACGAAGAGCGGAAAGACGGGGGAAACGACGTCGGATGCTGTTGTACTCGTTCAGGACATAGATGCTGGCATTCACCGTGATGCCGCACAGCAGGACGAACGAGGCAAAACCGCCCTGGTCGAAGTTCAGCCGGAACCAATAGAAAGTAAGAAATACCCCGATATAAGAAACCGGAATCACAAAGATGATGGCAAGCGGCTGCTTCAGGGAGTTGAACAGAACGCTGGTCGTAAAGAAGATGATGGCTATCACCACCAGCAGAAGCAGGTATTGGCGGTTGTCCTTCTCGCCCCATGACCAACTGTTGCTGTCCGACTCGGCTGTATAACCCATCGGCAACAGTTTGTTGAACTCCTCCAGGTCACGTTTCTGTATCTTGTTGCCCATCTCATTGGAGCCGATATATTCGTATTGCAGGCAGAGGCGGTACTGCTGGTTTTCTTTGGCAATCTCCTGCGGCATCTGTCCCTTTTCCACAGTAGTCAGTTCGGAAAGCTTGTAATGCTTGCCGTTTCCTACTCCATAGGGAAAGAACTGCATCGCCCAGATATCATATTCGGCAGACTGGCGGGAAGAGAGCTTGATTTTCTCCGTTCCCTGCTCGGCCGCTACCGATCCAATCTCCAGATTCTTGCCGAAGATGGGGCGCACCGCAGAGAAAAGCACTTGCGCGTCGATGCCCTCTTGCGCCATGTGCTCCTTGTTCAGGTTGAAGTAGAATTCCTGATAGTCATCCTTCCACCAGGAGAACTCCGAATTGATGAGCACTTCCTTGATACGCCGGTGCGTCAGCAGCTTGGCCTTCAGCTTCTCCGCCCACTCATAGAGTTCGTCGTAGTTGTAGCCGTACATCCTGATGCGGTAGGAGCCGGCACTCTCGCGGACGTCATTACTGAACCCCTGGTCCTGCAATCCGTAGATGCCCCAGCTGCCGCCTCCCAGTTCCAGTGCCTTGCTTATCATATTGGCTTTCAGTGTATAGGGAAAACCGCTGTTCCGGGCTTCCTTCTTGAAATAAATCTGCATACTGGCACGCCGGGGGCTGTAGATGGAAGTATGAAACTGCCTGATTTCCTTGAACCGGCTGAGGTAGGTCTCCATACGTTTCATCAAAGTGTTCATCTGCTCGAGGGTGCTGCCATTGGGAAGGTTGGCGTTGGCATAGAGCACCACCTCCTCATTACGGGTGAAGTAACTGCCTTCGTACACCTTCTGTATGAAAAGCCGCAAGCTGCCGCCCAGCGCCTTGTCCACAATGGGTTTCACCGACTCCTTATAGGTATTCGAACCGAATACCTTATTGTAAGCAGCTTCCCATTTTCCCCCTCCTTCCAGTTTGTCGGGCAACAGAAAAACGGGCAGACCGAACCCCAACAGCAACAGCAGGCATACAGCCCAGCGCCAACGGCACAGAAAACGGATGAGAGCAGAGTAGCAGCAGGAGAAATAAACGGGGAAACGGCTGAAAATCCGTCCCAACCTTGTTTTGAATGTTTGCGTCAGCCCCGGCAAGACAAGACGCCTTTTCTTCCCCGTAATCCGCCTCACCAGTCCTATCTTCTCAATCATCGACGGAACAAAAAACAATGCCACCATCAAGGAAACAGCCAGATTGATGATCACTACCGCTGCAAAGTCCTGCAGGTTGAGCCGTATCTTCTCGTCAAGGAAGAAAATGATGACAAGCGCACCCATCGTAGTGAGGGTTGCCGCCAACACCGACAGGAAGGCCTTGAGATTACGCCGATGCAGAATGTGGTCGGTCATGACAATGGTGCTGTCTATCACCAGATTCAGCGAGACAGTGATACCCGCTAGCGAATAAAGCTGCATCTCAAGTCCGAAGAGGTAGTAGAAGATAAGTGCCACCGCTATATTTACAGCCAGGCTGGTAACTATCAGAAAAAGATATTTCAACTTACGAGTAATGAGCCATACGAATACAAGCAGGATGAGTACCGTCAAACCGGTACGGAAGTAAATCTTGTCCAGTTCTTCCCGTATGTACTCGGTCGCATCATAGCTGGTATGCACTTCATATCCGACAGGAAGTACCTGCCGAACAGCTTCCATCTCGTCCATCACGGCACGGTTCAGTTGCAACTGGTTGGCAGTTTCTTCCGCAGTAATGGATAGATAGACGGAATTCAGCCCATTGATGCGGTAATAGCTTTGCGGCTCCTCCTCCATACGGACAGCCGACACCAGTTCGTCCAAGCGGAGCAGTTTCCCGTCGGTAGCCGTCACGGTGATGGCAGCAGGATTAAAACCAAGGGAGTTGCTCTCCGGCACCAGTGCCAGGCGTATCCATTCCCGGCTACCGTTACCTGTATCCACATTGTGCGTACCCAGAAATTCCTTCCGGTAATGCCGCTGTACTGCCTCGCTGATGTCCGATAGGGTCACACCCAGCAAGCGCAACTGTTCACTGTCATATTCCAGTCTCCACTCCATGGGCGTGGCACCGCTGAGTTCCACCTTATAGATACCCGGAATATTTGCCAGCCGCGGCTTGATATGCTCCTCGGCATACTGCTGAATCAATATCGGAGTGGAAGGGGCATTCAGTGTGAAGGACATGAAAGGGCGTGAGGCGTTCTCGTCGGGCACTTTCATGTGAATGGTGGGATAGCTGACACCTTCGGGCAATTGGGGCCACGTCTGCCGGATGATGGTGGAAGCTTCGAAGCGGACTGCCTCGACATCGGCATGCTTGTCCAGCTCCACAGTAATGTTGCCGTAGCCGTTGCCCGAGGTGGAGTTCAGCCGCTTCACTCCGCGGATACGCGCCAGCATGGATTCCAGCTTGCTGGTCACTTCCATCTCCACCACCCGCGACGAAGTGCCAGGCATGCTGAAACCCACCGTGAAGCCGGGCAGGCTGCGTGACGGATTCAGCTTGACGGGGAGCAGCGGTATCAACGCCACCCCTACCAAAGCAAGGCAGACAAACGCCACTATGACGGTGAAGGAAGAAACTCGTTTCATCAGTTATTATAATCAAATTTTTCCGACAGCGAAAATCCGCTGGCAAAGTCGTGCAACGTCAGTTTCCGTATCTTGTAATAATTCAGCCAGTAGTCCTGCAAGGCGGAGATGTAATTGCGTTGCGCTTCCTGCTGGCGGTTCAGCGAGAGGGTCAGGCTGTTGATGTCTGCCTTGCCGATAATGAAGCGCTGGCGGGTTTCGTTATACGCCAGGATGGCAAGGTCGAGGGCCTCTTCGGCACTGGCGACGAGGGCTTGCTGGACGTTGAAGTCACTGACGGTCATGATAACCTCCTCCTCAATGCTGATTTCACTCTGCCGGGCAGAAGTCTTCACCACGTTCAGATTGTTCCTCGCCATGTTGTATTTGCCTTTCCTCACGCCCCAGTCCACCAGTGGAATGGAGACACTGACCGACACCATCTCCTGCTGCATGGGATGCCTGTATGCTTCACCGAATTTCTCCGCCACCTGGTTGAAGCCGACGCTGGCGTTGATGCTGGCGTTGAAGCGCGATTCCTTCTTCGTCTTGTCTACTGTCTGCTCGGCTTCCAGCACTTCCTGACGAAGCCCCAGAAATTCCGGATTGTTGGCTTGAGCGGCCAGCAAAGCCTCATCAACCGGTATGGTCAGCGCCCTCGGACGTCCCGGAAGCGACACCCTGATATCCGTGTTCTTCTCCATATTCAGGAAAGATGCCAACGAAAACATGGCGCGCTTCAAGGCACTGGCGGCATTCTGCAAAGTATTGCGGGCGTTCACCACGTCGAGTTTCAGCGTCAGCAGGTCGGCACGGCTGATGGCGGCTATCTTCAGGCGCTGCATGCCGATGCGGTAGAGGGTATCGGTGGAGACGGCATTGTCCTTGGCCAAATCATATTCCGCCTGTGCCATGGCAAGCGCAAAGAAATAGGTAGTGGCCTGCTCGGATACTCGCTCTGCATTGTAAATATACTCCTTCTTCACCTTTTCGTACTTCAGCGGCTCAATCCTGCGTTCCCAACGGAAAGGATTGTAACCGACCAGACTCTGCGAGTAGCCCAAACGAACCGGAACACTGGTGAACTGGGTATACTTGTTTCCACCGAAGCTCCGCATATAGCCCAGCTCCGTATCCAGATAGAACGTACCGCCCGTCAAGTCGAAATTCTGTCTGACGGCAAGATTGCCGTATGCATAGAAGGATTGCTGGCTGCGATAGATGTCAAGGTCCTGTTCGGAGTCGTAACGCTTGGTGATATCGCGGTTGTACTGTGCCGGAGTCATGTTCAGCGTCAGGCTGGGAAGGCGGTTTGCCTTATAGGTGCGGTATTCCCAATAACCGGCCAGATACATGTTCTTGGTGCGGAAGGCTTCCAGCGAACTGTCATTCGCCAGGGCAATGGTCTGCTGCAAATCGAGCGTTATCCGCTGTTGGGCAAAAGCGGAAAGGGCTCCCAGACTGAACAAAAGTATAAGACTTAATTTCTTCATGCTCTTTCTTTTCTATAAATAAACCAATATATCAACGGGATGATGAACAGACTGACCAGTGTTCCTACAGACATAGCCCCAATCATCGCTATGGAAAGCGGCTTCTGCAGCTCCGAGCCCATGTCGAACGAGAACAGCAGCGGAACCATAGCGAAAATGGTGGTGAGCGATGTCATGATGATGGGCCGGAGCCTTCTGCGCCCCGCCTCGTGGATGGCCTCGAGCAACGGCATACCAGCCCTCCGTAATTCATTAATGGCATCCAGCTTCAGGATGGAGTCGTTGATGATGATACCGCACGTCACAATCAGTCCGATGGCAGACATCAGGTTCAGGGTATGCCCGCATATCCACAACAGAAGCAGGGCAAACGCCACATCTATCGGAATTTCCAGCAGCACGATGAGCGGCTGCACGAAGCTTTCGAACTGGGCGGCAAGAATGAAATACATCAGCAGGATAGAGATGAAAAGAATCACCACCAGCTCGTCCAGCATCTGGCGGTTGGAGAAGAAACTGCCGGAAAAGGCCGTATCCCAGTCACCCGTGGCATCTGCCTCCCGCTTCACCTTTTCCATCAACTCTGGAGCATCGTCCACTTCATAGAAACGGAACGGTATATATTCACCGTTGCGTCCTGCCGTAATCGTTTTCAAATCCTCGGCCGGACGCACCTTTACCAGCTCCCGAAGCGGAATATGCTCCACTTCGCCCTTACTGTCCGGACGGGTCTGTATCAATGTCTGCTGCAGCACCTCGTTCACTGTCCGCTCCTCGCCCACAATGCTGATAGGCAGGTATTGCTGGTAGGAATGGAGCATAGCTACGCTGTTCTCCTTGAATGCCGTCCGCAGCGTACGGTAAAGCTCGTCATACGAAACGTCATAGAGCAACAGCCTTTCCTGCAGGATGCTTATGTCGAGCTGGTTCTCGAAAGCGATGCCTACGGGCGCTGTCCCCGTAAGCTCCGCAAACTGTTGTTCCAGTCCGCGCAATTCTTCCGCCGCCGGCGCCTTCTCCTTATTGCGGGCATAAAGTTCTGCCACCACATCGGCCTCCCCGGTCACGAAAAGCTTCTCGAACACGGTTTCGGGTGGAGAAAAGGAGACTGTCGCCAACGGATATTCCCGTGTCAGCCACTCGCCCGCCTGCTTCTGCAAGGGAGCAATCCCGTCAGGCGAGGAAGTCTTGAAATACAATTCTGCCTCCGAAGAAGAGAGAGCCTGCTCACGGTTCAGCAGATAGTCCTGCTGGCCTATGGCAGCCGTCTGTTCCACAGTCTTGTCCAACAACTGTCCGAACAGCACATTCACACGATGCCGGTTCTCGTCCACATGTATATTTTCGTTCCATTCCACGTGGACTATCAGTTCATTCTGGTCTATCTGCGGCATACGCTCCTTGGCTATGGAATAGAACAGAAAGACACAAAGAGGAATAGAAACCACACAGAATATGATACTTACCGTCTTGTGGGAAAATACCCAGTCGATGCCCGCATCATAAAAACGGTCCAGCGTATGTTCCTTCAACGGATTGTTGATGCGGATGCGGGAGAACCACGACCTGCCGCGCAACCCCGTCCGGTAGACCAGCATATAGAGGACCGGCAGCAGCATGATACCCGTGAAGTAGGAAACCAGCAGCCCCACCGTAACAGAGAATGCCTGGTCATAGAACAACGCCCCTGCAATGCCGCTCATGAATATCAGCGGCACAAATACGGCAATAGTGGTCAGCGACGAACTCAGCATGGGCGTAATCACCTCACTCGTTCCCGTCACGCAAGCCCGCCGCAACGAATAGCCCCGTTCGCGATACTGCGAAATGTTCTCCGTCACAATGATACTACTGTCAATCATCATACCCAACGCCAGGATTAATCCCGACAAAGAAATGATATTGAGTGACATCTTGAACAAGTAGAAGAACAGGAAGCAGATGACAATAGATACCACCATACTCAATCCGATGATGAACGGTGATTTGATGTCACCCAAGAAGAGTACCGCCACAATGCAGATGAACAGGAAACCCAACGACAAATTTTGCTGAAGATTGGAGATGGTATAGTCCAGCAACTCCGTCTGGTTACGGCTGATGCTAAAATCAATGTCGGGATATACTTTCTTGAAGTAGTCCATCGTACTGTTGATGGCAAGCTTCATGTCTTCCATATTCTCGTCCACCTGCTTGATGACGGCAAGGGTAACGGCACGCTTGCCATTGCTCATGGAGACACCTTTCTCCTTGGCAGGAACAATCTCTACCCGGCAGAAGTCTCCCAAGCGGATGATACGTCCTTCCTTGCGCAGCAGGATGCCCTTCACGTCCTCCTCTGTCCGCAGCAGGGTGGAGAACTTAATGTTGTATTCGTAGTAGCCGTCGCGCACGGTCATGCTGCCCGGCTCCACGTTGTTTTGCGCCAGCACGTTTTCTATGTCTTCAATGGAGAACCCCAACACAGCAAGCTTATCCGGGTCGGGCACAATCTGTAACTGGCGTTCGACCAAACCCGTGACATCCACCATTGCCACTTCCGCCAACTGCTCGATGCGACGCTTTATGACATTTTCGGCAAACTCGCACAAATCAAGAAACGCGCGTTCGTCCACCTTGCCGTATGCACTGTCGTTTTTTAGGGTCAGATTGAGGTAGAAGACAGGAATGTCCGTCGCACTTGCCTTTATCACCTTCGGGCGTTCGGCATCCTTGGGCAGATAGTTCATGGCGGCGTCAATCTTCTCGTTCACTTCTATGAAGGCAAGGTCGGTATTCGTACCGAAGTCGAAGCCCAGGCGGATGATGCCTGCACCATCGCGCGTCTCGCTGTCCATGTCCTTCAGTTTCGCCACCTGGATGAGCTGCTGCCGCAGAGGTTTCACCACCGTATTCTCTAATTCACGCGCCGAGGTATTCTGCGCCGACACCTGCACTGTAATTTCCGGGATGGCAATATCGGGCAGCAAGGATACCGGCAAGGTGAAGTAAGTCACCAGCCCGACAATGAAGCATGCTGTAAATGCCATCAGTACGGCAATAGGCCGCTGTATCAAAAACTTTATCAATTGAACTATGAATTTTGAATTACCACTTATCACTCATTATCTATCAACCACCTTCACCGGTGCTTCATGTGCCAGATTCACATTTCCCGTCACAATGACCGTATCGCCCTCTTTCAGGGCATCGTCGGCCATACTATAGCTTTCCGCATTCTCCAGACCGGTCTGCACATAGTTCCACTGCGCCTTTCCGTCTTTCAGGGTAAACACCACCTGCTTGCCCGAACGCAACACCACGGCACTCTTCGGGATTACAAGCTGTCCGCCCAGAGAGCGGTGCACGTTCACCCTCACGTTCATCCCACTGAACAGCCGTCCCTTGCCATTGACGGTAGCCTTCACCTTAACCATCCCCTTGTCATCCACCAGAGGATTGATTTGGGTGATGCGCCCCTCCTGTCTGGAACCGGCATCCGAATAAGGGGTAACAATCACCTTGTCGCCACTCTTTATCAACGGCAGTTCGCTTTCCAGCACCGTGAAGTCCACCTCCATACCTTGAGTGCCGATAATGGAGCAGAAGGCTTCCGAGGTACTTGCCTCGTTGAACGGTTTGGAGAACAGGTTCGCCACTACCCCGTCAAAAGGCGCAACCAGCGTGGCGTGTTCCTCTTCATACGCGGCAAGCTCATACTGGGCGAGGCTCTGGTCGTAACCGCTCCTCACGCGGGCCAGCTTCATGATGTCAGCAGGTACTTTGGAGGCATCCCCCACCGGATAGCCTTGCCCTATCAATACATCCTGCAGCTCAAGTTCCGCTTTTTCCAAGGCATCCTTGGCCTGCGCGGTCTTGTTCTTCAGGCGGAACTTATCCAGTTCGGCAAGTTTCTGCCCTTTGCGCACCGGGTCACCGTTCTTCACGTAGATGTGTGCCACTACACCGGTGGTCTCAAAACGCAAATCCGCCATGGCACCGGCGGTTACTTTTCCGTTGCTCACCAGTTCATGCTCAAAGGTCGCCCGCTTCAGGACTTTCACGGTCACTTCATTGCTTTCACTTGGCAGGACGGTTGCCACCCCTTCCTCGGACTCTTTTCCCTTTCCGGCATCGGAGCAGGCGGCAAGCAGGGCAACGGCCATGCATAGCAGGTATCGATAGTTCTGTGTCTTCATATTCATACTCAATTATAAATTGATAAAATTAATCGTTTCAAAAAAACGAACCGATATTTGCATGTGGACACTTTTTTCATAGCACTTTAGCAATTAGTTCACTCATTATTAACACTTTCCGTTTTTATTCATCTTTTTTAATATGGACAAAAATAAGCTGAATCTTTTTTATTTCCTCCCTCATCTGTCGTATTGCCGTAGAATGCACTTTCGGCTCTTTCGTCAATACCATCCACTTCATTTTTTCAAACTTGTCCGGTTGCCTGAAGCTTGGTTCCGCATAAAGCTTCGCAAGCAGATAATAGGGATAAATACGTCCCGGCAAACGATGGGTGGAACGGATAAACCAGTCTTCCGCTGACAAGCAATCACCCATCTGCTGATAGTTCTTGCCTATCACATTCAGTATCATGGGGTCACAACTACGCTGTAAAGCTTCTTTCAAAATACGGTTGGATTTACTGAACTGCTGCTGCTTGTGCAATCCATGCCCATATTCGAACAAGAAAGATGCCCGGTCCCTCAACAGAGGATAAAGGCGCCCGTACTCTTTCTCTGCCGATTGATACGCACCTGCATTATACAGCACCCGCGCATTCATCCACTCCCGACAGGCCTGCTCCACTTGCAAGTCATTCTTCAGGCGAAAACCGCCAATGATGCCTACTGATACAGCCAGCCCCAACCATTGCCAACGGTCGGCACCGGACAAGCACGCCACAAGCAATCCTCCAAATGTAACGATAAATACCGGAAGTTGTAGCGGATAGGAGGAAAAAGAGAATATCATCAAAGAAAGAATAGCCCCACAGATACCATAACGTCCTTTACGGACTCCCCTATACAAACACAGCACGACCACAACCAATAGACATACCGCCAAAGGAATGCCCAGTTCGACCGCAGCCTGCAGATATTCATTGAATGCATATTCCGGACTTCCCGCCACACGTTCCTCCCACGGTTCATAATCACCTGCTGCAAAATAAGTTTCCTGCGCATTTCCATAGGCTGCTGCGAAATTATGAATCCCATATCCGGTCAACGGCTTTTCTGCAATGGCACGACAAGTTATCTTCCACATGAAAAGACGGCCACGTGCAGAATCGGGTTTCAAGACAAACAGTAAATAGCCCGCCAATAGCAAGACACAGAATCCACCGACCACTACCATCACCACACGCTGCCTTTGCTGCTGCCATAATAATCTGAACTTATCCGTCCAATCCATATGCCAAGCATATACACACAGACAGGAAACTCCTGCCGCCAACCATGCCGAACGGCTCATTCCTGCCGGAAGCACACAAAGGATAAGCAGCATCACACCACCAGTGACCATAGTTCCAGCCTTATCCATCACCTTTTCCCATCTTCTTCCATCATTCCGGTCAGAGCAGAGAATCTCCCCCCTCTTGGTCAGCCATTGATACAGACAGACCGGAAGTATCATGGCCAAATAGCCGGAATAAGGCCCCGGATTGAAGAAAGAACCTGTCAATACATACAAGGAATGGTTGGACACAGCATAACCATAAAGCTGACTCAATCCCCAAACAGCCTCAATGCCCCCCAGCATTACCAATACCCACGAAACCGGTATAAAAAGAAAATACCTTTTTTCCATCATCAATCCAGCCATCAACAGACATCCTGCAACTACCAATGCACTTTTATCGAAATAGAGCCATTGCCCTATAACATCAGCTACAGGAAGTCCGGAAGAAACGTTACATGCCAAAGACAATAAAACTATACAAGCAATGTAGACCAAACTTCCAGTCAATAGATTACGTACATTATTCATTCTATCTATCAAATATTCAATAGTATTCTATAATTCACCAAAAGATTTGTTTCCCGTCTTTATATTCAAAAATCCGTTCATCTTTACCGGCTGTGTGATTCTTCAGATAAAATAAAGCACCTTGAAACCCTGAATAGACAATAGAATCTGACACAGCCATTTGCCGCCCGACAGAATTCCATTTTCCTCCACCCCAATAAAACAATTCATACAAATTACCTTTATAAATAAAATTCACCTCATTACGAGGAGTATACACCACCTTCTCCACACGATGGGGACTTCCAAAGTCCATCCCGGTCCATCCTCCATCCGGATGTATATAATCAAATGAAGTATCCGGATTACCGTCAAATGCGTTCAAATATTCATGTGTATTGTCTTCAAAACTTCCCGGAGTACCTATGATTTCCCCATATAGAGGTATGGTATCTTCCGTATTCTCATAAAAAGCCAGTTCCGAGATATTACAGAAACATCCGTCAGCACCCTTATAGCGCATATACCGATACGGTTTATCAGACTTCAACCGGGCCACAGTATATAGCCGATACGGAGCCTCCTTTATCAAAAGTAGAGTATCCTTCCACCCAAAGTCTGCCCGGTCGCTTCCTTCCACTACTCCCCCAATCATCCGGTCATTGAAAAGAACACTCAAAGTAAGATGGCACTTCCTATACAAGACCAATTCCTGCTTTTCAGCTTCCGGAACAATGAACCGTATCTTTCCGGTTTCACGCTCCAGAAGAAAAGGAGAAGATACTGCAGCGTATTCCTTTCCGTTCCAGGCAGCCAGCGTAAAGACCGCCCCGCCTCCCACATCCTCAAAACGAGCCTCCCGCTTTTTAAAGAAAGTATATCCTATAGGTTGCCATTGTAGTCTGTTGGCAAGGCACAAATACACCATATCCCCCTCACGAAACTGTCCGGAAAGCAAAGAATCCGGAAGAGCTACAGTCCAATTCCTGCTACCGGTATAAAGTGCAGTGACATCGCGGAAGAACGGACGTCGGAATGCCGGGTAAACATCGGAATATTTCCCCAGTTTCCGTACCGCCTCCTTATCAATACTATAGGTTGCCCGGTACATTTTTCCCCTCGAAATGCTATATTCTTCCGCTTTGCTCCATACTTCTTCATAAGGAAGATTTGCAATGTATGTCTTTCCTTCCTTATCCAAAACAAAATTCCAGAAATGAGAGGCATTGTTGTCTCCTAATACCATCACCCTATCTACTCCGCACGGAATGCCCAATGCCCGCAACACATATATCATGGCATCCGTAAACTCTCGGCAACTGCCCGTATGCCATTTCAGTACATCCGGTCCCAAATGAGGCCCCACCGGAAAAAGAGCCGTATTCCGGTAGTTCGCTTTCCGCAACGTATCCATCAACAACTGGGCGGCAACCTTAGGATTATCAGCCTCATCTGTCTTCCTGAATTCATCCAAAATCGGGCTATAGCACTCATAAATTTCTTTGCGCCAGAGAGAAAGCGGCTCATCCCCTATTCTATAAGGCAATATATATTCGCAGAAAGTATCAAAATCAACATGCTTTCCCCAAGGTTGCTCCCGCCAGACTTTGAATGCCCATTCTATATGATTGACCAAAAAAGCGGAATCCACCGTCATAATGTCCCTCTTATAAGTCAATTGATTTATAGAAAATTCTCCATCTGCTCTTTTCAAGGAATCAATCAACTCTTGCACATGCCTGGAATAAGGAAATGAAACGTATTCACTGAAATACTTCCTGTAATTCTCCAAGGCCTTTCCCTCGTAAGCACCATGAAAAGGCATATTCTCTATCAGAAAACAAGCAGCACGATATTTGTCACCGTCCTCTTCCTTGTAACGGTCCAGTACCTTTTGCAACTCCGCACGGTTATCACCGGCAAGATTCAAAGCTGTGTCCAACCACTGATTTTCCGAAGAACAAGCCATAAACAGACCTGCTGTAAACCATACCCATACACACCAATGTTTCATATCACTATTCCATTTTTTTCTATTCCAATCTGAAAGACAATCCAATCAATCCTTACAATCCGATACAAATACCTGCTTACCATCTTCCATATGAAATATCAGTTCTTCTTCTCCACGGGTACTGTCATGCAAATAGAGCAAAGCTCCCGATGGTATCCCGTCATATGGCAGAAAAGGTTTTTCTGCCATTTTCTTCCCCAATGAGTTCCAACAGCCCTCTCCCCAATAGAAGAGTTCATAACAATCCCCTATCCTGACAAAGTTATCATCGTTACGGGGCATATACATAAAATTGTCTATAGTAACAACCTTTCCAAAATCCACCGTTACACTTGCACCGGGTTTTGATGAAATGAAATACGACAACGGCTCATTATCATAGACCTGATGGGCAAAAGTACCCACTGTAGCCGGAGCATCTCCCCAACTGTCTATAGGGACAATTTCTTCCTCTCCTTTATAAAAATGCATTTCGGCAACTTCCGCATATCCCTCTGCCGAAGAACAAAAACGGGCATAGCGACCCCTTACCGGTTTCTCAAGAATAACGTGATTATAATTGATACCGGGCGTATCTTTCACAGTACACAACAACTCCGCATTTTTAAAATCCTTATCACAAGCCGCCTCAAAATGCCCGTCTTTTATCCCTCCCATATAGTTCCTGATACGTTCCGAAAGAGGGTATTTCCGATACAATTCAGCAGAATAGCACTTGGAGGTATCTGCAACATAAGGATGTATATCCTTGCCATCAAAATAAAAAGGATTTCCAATAGGGCGATACTGCCCGTTTGCGAATGCCAACAATATATAAACCTGCCTCGAAGCCAAATTCCTGAAAAGCGCTTTTCCACTTTCTACCTTAGTAAAATCTATTCCCCGCCACCCATAAGCACTGAACAACCCCACATAAACATAATTCCCGTCCATCCCTTCTACCGGCAGTTCCAGATTCGAATCAAAATAATTATCCGACACTTTTCTTGCAAACACATCCTTAAAAGCAGCCGGTACGGACCGGTTCCGCATAAAATCACCATCCATGTCCCATTGTCTGCCAAAACACCGGCGGTAAACCACGCTCGGGCACCGACTGTCAATATAGAAACTCCCCCGTTCCGGCTTCCGGGAAGGGAAAGTAAAAGGAAGGCAGACACCCCTTACATCCCTCACCACATTCCACACATGCCCTTTCCGTGTTTCCGCATTGAAAGTATAGAAATCATAGGCTACCGGGACGCCGATGGCCCGCATCACATAAATCATAAAATCACAAGCATCCTGACACTTGCCGATACGATTATGCAGCAGGTACTCTCCTCCCAAATGCGGATAGTTAAAGACCCATGTAAACCGGTAAGGGTCTTCCTTCTGCAAATACTCCCAAACTACGCTAATCGCCTCCACTACATCGATACCCGTATAAACCTCGTCCAGCAAAAAGGAATAACGGTCATGGTATATCTGCCGCCAGTTGTCCGGAGTCTCATTTCCGATACGATAGGGAAGCAGCCATTCACAGAAATCTGCAAAAGAAAGGGAAGCATTCCACGGACGCTTTTTCCAACCATCAAAAGCCAAATCAATGTTATTTATCAAGAATTCAGCCCTTATATTCAGTACATCCGTTTTTCTCTGCAATCCGGAAGGGGTATAATAATCCCAATCCGGTACGGCAGTATCCTTCAGCATCACCCCATAAGCATCTGCCGAAGCCAGCACTGTTTTCAAAGAATCCAGTTCTTCACCTTCAAGGGCATAGTGATAAGGCATATTTTCTATCAAGAAACAAGCGGCTTTATATTTTTCAGGCTCATCTTTATAATGTTCCAGTACCTTTTCCAGTTCGCCTTTGTTGGTTGCAGCACACTCCAGTGCGTACTCCAATCTGCCGGAAGCATTGCAAGCCTCCAATATCCCGGCAATCAATAATATCCAGAGCAATTTAAACAGAACTTTCATCTTAGTCTATTCTTTTAAAGATACGTTTCCATCTCATTTTTCCAGTATTCGGGCTGACGGACTTCCATACCAGCCATGCCCTTCCCACTATAAATGGTTCCGGCAGTAATCCCCAGTAGCGGGAATCTTTTGAATTCACCATCTTGTCACCCGAAACAAAATAATAGTTCTCACAGAAGCGGTAATTGTGTATCACACTGTCCCCCAGCAGAACCGAATCTCCATGCAATGTCAGTTTCTTTTTCTGTTCCCACTCTATCACGTTCCGATACAGCAACCGTGTTTCCGGATTCATTCCTACCACGCTGCCTTTGGCCGGTATATAAAGAGGCCCAAACTCGCTGATAGTCCACCCATTACAGCCACCATCGGGAAAGCTCTTAAGAACAAGGCCTCGCTCCTCCGTCATTCCCGAAGATATCAATTCATCCAATTCCTCCTGCGCCTGCACATTTCCTGCGATACCATCAAATCCGGACACACGATAATGTGTATTCCTTATCTCCAGCGTATCCCCCGGCATGGCGATACAGCGCTTCACGTAATACAACATCACGTCCAGCGCAATGCTGTCCCACCTGCCCGGATAAGGAAAATTGAACACTAGTACATCATTCCGCTGAAAATTTCTCCATCCGGACATACGGTGCATCCTCACCTCCTTTTTCTCCACGGCATCAAGCACATTGAATAGGCGTGCTCCACCCGAACATTTATCCACCAGAATACAATCACCCGCCAGCAACGACGGTTCCATCGAGTCCGACGGTATCTTGAAGGAGGTCACCACAAACACCTGCAATACTATCAGTATCACAACAAGCAGGCACAGACAGAATAATACGTTTGTTATTCCATTCAACCATTTTTTCAATTGCAGCCGCTCCTTCATCCCATCAATCAGTTATTTTGCATCCCCACTAATCTTCAAAACCAACGGAGAATTTTCTGTATTGCAATATACCGTTATCGTCTTGTCGAAGTGCTCCGGATGTTCAGCTTTATAAACCACTTCCAAATCTATTTCCTTACCCGGTAATGCCGGTTCCTTTGAATAAGCTACGGTAGTACAACCACAAGAAGTAGCAACATCTTGTATAACCAATGGGTTATCTCCGATATTCTTCAATATAAAAGTTGCTTTTTGTTCCTCCTGCCAATCAAAGTTACCTAAACGCAAAAATGAGACATCTATATGGACTTTAGTCTGGGTAATGCCTTTTCCAGCAGTTGATACAATATCATTCCCACGAATAATTTTCAGATACAATTCTTTTATTTTAGGATTAAGAATTGGATTCCCCATCGCTAACACTTTATTATCCTTATCCAGCAAAAAAGTTTGGAAAGCCATATCAGATGGAAAATGATTTAAGCGATTAAGTTTATCATTTTCATCTATACAAACTGGATAGTCAAAGCCATTCTTTTTTAAAGCATACAATAATTCTATTTCACTTTTTGAATGTAAAAACAGTAATACAGAAACCTTTCCTGGATAAGTTGAATCCAACCGATGTATAAACTCCCTCCACATAGGCAGTTGCAATTTACAACTGAAACATCCAGCCGAATCCACATAGCTAAGAATTGTATATTGCAAATGAGCCGGATATTGAACAGTATCCTTTCCATATAATGTAAAATATAGATTATTTGGGAAAATAATTTCTTTTTTTTCCCACTCTTTTACTAAATGTGTCATATCATCATTTTTTCTTCTCGTACAAGCAAAAAAGAACAATACAATAATCGACAATATTATAAATAAATACCCATCCTTCATCACCAAATTATTTCATTAACCACATTTTCTCAAATTCATATTCTATCACTTCAAAAAGAGCAAAATTACACATCTACAGAAAAGCCGAAAACGGCATATTCCAAATCATTATTTAATCCTAAACACAATACCATGTTTCTCTTTTTATCATACGTTATACTTTTTATCGGCCTATCCAGCTCAACAATAAAACGGGGAGTACCATTCCAATCAAATAACAGAACTTTCTTTGAGAAGAAAGCCTGTGCTCTATTTTGTGCGGCTTGTTCCAAATTTCTCTCATTATAAAGAGCATATATATAATTATCGTCCGAGGTAACCGATGAGACACTCAGCTTTGTCTGAAAGCCCAATGATCCATCGCTACTATTAAACACAGGAAGAGTGCAAATATGTGATTTTACAAGAGCAACATTGTTTAAGTCGCTGTAATCATATATCTCCATAACATCACCGTAGACGGAAAACCAAGCAATCCGTTTTTTCTCACTCGAAATAGTACAAGGGCCCTGCAATGTTTGGGAAACAATCTCCGGAGAGATATTAGGAATCACGATGTTTTCACCAATTTTTCTATATTGTCCGTTTGCTTTCATCAGAAAACGTTTTTCATCGCCCACCAATAAGAAGAAAGCCAATTCATTATCATAGGCAACTTCACAGAATCGAGTATCGATACTGATAGAATCTTTCCTTACTTTCTTTATTTTATTATTAAGCGATAATAGAAAAACAGACTGAGTTGCTAAATCCGAAGCATACACTTCTCCTGCACTCTTGCCAACACCTATAGTCTGAACACTTATGGCTTCATCTCGTCCCTGCCCTTTATTCAATCCATGAGAAAATATTTTCTTTTCGCAATCATAAAAAGTCAGCAGTTGAGGTAACGCCGGTTCTAAAAACACAAGATAATCACCATCCGACAATATAGCTTCTGGCATGCTTAATGAATCAGTTGGAACGTAGTCTTGAACCACCATTTCTTTACTTATGCTATTTGAAAACAAGTCCAAGAATGTTTGAGGCTTATTTTCACAAGAGCACATTACAATCAATAATAAAAGAAATTTTATTTTCATAATATTTTCACTTAACGTAAAACAATCAACATCAAAATAATCACTAATAAAAACGCTGCATTCAAAGCATTAAATACATCTGCAATGATTTTTAAAATAAGGAATCAAAGCATTTATTAAGTACGTCCTAATTACATGACAATGATTCCTTACCTATCTCATAAGTATATCTAATCTATATTCAAGAATGTCATAGATGACTACAACGAAAATCAACAATACAAATTAGATAACACTAATTCATCATACCTCAAATCATCTTGAAGCACACACATATGGGGCTTTAATATCCCCCTTACAAGTGCCCCAAAGTGCCAAACAACATTCTATAGTTGTTTCACCACTACCTGCCAATGCTTCCACATTAGCCAATGTCAAATCAGATAATACTTCAGATTTCTGATTTGCATAAACTCCATATCCTGCAATCGCTGCAAATGCTGCAACAAAAGCTATCTTAATCATTTTCTTCATACTACTCTTCAGTTTTATTAGTATAAGATTATTCTTTTTTTATCATTTACCACAAGCATAATGCTTGCGTACCAGAATCAAGATATAAAAATCTTGGAGAACTCTTTTCTTGCCATACCTATCGAAATGGCAGAAAACACACTCTGTTTTCAATTCAAATTACTATCTTTGCCTCGACCTCCTTTCTTGGTGGGTTATGGAACGGACGGTACGAGATGCACCAACCAAACGTGAACCGTCCGTTCCTCTCCATCCATATTATAGTTTACTTTATTTCATACTATACTCTATTATCGGATCATCTTTATTCACATCCGTTGCCAAGATTATTCCTTTTTGTTCATCTACCGATATGCCATAAACATAATGATCTAACACATACCTGCAGAGAGGTTCGCCGGTCAGACTAAAAACATAGATATACCGTCCTCCATCCGGCAAATAGACACCTTGCTGTACATTTTGCGCAATTTCCTTAAAAGAGCGCCCATGAAAAACCGCATAGATAGCACTGTCTGTCACTTGGACATCGCTAAATCCCATGATACCCGTAGGAATACCATAACCCTGGGAAATCTTAAACTCCGGTTCACCGTGCGGACCGATGCGTACCACATGCGTACTATCTTTCAAATTAAAGACTTCAAGTACTTCGCCCAACTGGGTAACTGCTGCCAGCACTCCATTTCGGGGATTATAGTCGATGAAGCTACGCCATGCCTGAGCCAATGCAGGACGGGCATTCTGTAAAGCCTCCACGTTGGCTGACGGTATTTGACCGGTTCTGCGCAATAATTTCCCTTGATAGTTTACCCAGCAAAAGCGGCTGCTGCCAGATTCGTCCGGAACAATGAAGGTAAAGTCGTCAACCATCACAAAGTCTAAAACGCGAAGCATGTCAGCATCCATATTTATCACTTTCTGAGGAACGATTGAGCAACCCGACGAAGTAAAATCATACTTGGTCAATACGGACTTACCAGCATCAAGTCCCCACAGAGATTGACCATGCCATCGGATATTTTCAGCAGAAAGCATCTCTTCGGGAGCCTCGCCCCGCTTGCCGAACGAAGCCAAATAGCGGAAACCCGGATAGTGGAAAACATGGCAAAAGTAGTCCGTGCCATGCAAATCCATTACCACAGCCTTATCACCCTGCACCCGAACGCGGAACGGATAACGGAACAAAGCGGTGTCCAATGGCTGCACCCTCGCCTTCAGCTCGATTGTTTGCGGAAAATCCATGTAAGCGACAGAAGTTGCTACTTTTTTCTGCGTACAAGAGGAAAAGGATAGTGCGGATAGGCTAATGAGGCAGGCTATAATAAATTTGCACATGAGCTACTCCTTGATTTGTTAAAGGACAAACTATTGAACCACTCCCCAAACATTGGCCGTCACTTCCACTCTCACCAGCAGCCAATGCCTCTATATTTTCCAATAGTAAATCATCCAGCTTTTCCGAATGACTAATTTGAACATAGCTTAAAACTGAAATGGCACTAATTGCCAAAGTTCCTAATAACTTCACCTTGCTTTTCATAGTGTTTTTGTTTTTTGTTACACAAGCAAAGATAAAAGGATTATTTTGGCTTTTGCAAGTCTTTATTCGGAAAACGCCCAAAGTTGGGGCGTGAAAAAAAGTTCACACCCGACACACCAATATGGGTTAACATTTCATCTACTTGGAGATAACAATTTGATACCCCTTCCTTTCCGGCAGAAGAAGAATCTGAATGGAATCGTCCGCCTCAAAGAGTTTACCCAATAAGCTTATTGCTTTTCTGCGGCGGCTGCCTAAATTCAAATCACTCAATGGCCAACCGCAAATTTCCGCTATTTCATCGTTCGTCAGGAAAAGTTCGGACGACTTGGCAAAACCAAGTAATAACTTCGCGGCTTGTGGCGTACAAGATACTTTTTCACCTTCATAAGTCAGTGTATGGTTGACGGAATCAAATATATACTTCCCGAACCGATAAGTGCTCTTTGTCAACGTATCAGCCGTTTTTCTCTTTCTATACTGTTGACCCCCTACATAAATCGCCAGTCCCAATAACAGAATGCACAAAATGCAGGATAGTATCTGCAGTACATGGTCTGCCCAATCCACACAGTGCCAAAAATCAGGCAGCATATAAGCTGTCAACCTCATTGTGTACATACCGTTCAAATAGTAAGTACCTAAATCATTCTGTGAAGCAATTATAGTTTCATCTCCAGTAAATGATTCTTGCACAATGCCCTTTCCCATCGGATTAACCTTCAGAAAAAGAGCACACATGGCTCCGCCATACCGATCATTCATCTCAGCTTTCCACTCAAGACAAATCTCTTCCAATGGAAATTTTCCATAATAATTCAACATATCGGCTTTAAACCCTACGACATCCAACGGAAATAGTCCTTGTGCCTCTTTCAATGAGTCTATTATCACTTCAAATTCACCATTTTCTGATATCGCTTTCCTTTTGGTATGCTTCTTACCACTATCAGACCCAAATGCATAGAACATCCCCAGCCCATCAAATTCCCGATTCACGACCCGTTCCGCAACCTTCCGCAGAGTTTCTACAGCAACCTCCTTAGCCACGTCTTGTCCCTGGTTGGCATTATCATATAATGCTACTATCACAGACACTGCCACCACTACAATGGCACATATCCATATCATAAGAATCTTCTTATAGCGTTTCATCAACTCCTTCCTTTCTGTTGCTTATTCATTTCTACCCATGCACTCGAAGAGGCATCCGCTTAATAGCGCCAAAGTTAAACAATAATATAAAAGAAAAAAGAAAAAAGAAAAAATGAATACAAAAGTTACTTTTATTCACCTATACTCACGATGAAAAAATATTCCTATTAAAAATCCGTTCGGTTATCGATACTGGTAATCAGTATATCCTACACGCCATGAGCCGTCAATTAATTATCTTATAATTCATATTTCACCAAGACAAAATCCGGATTCACCCCTATGGCATACAACGTATTACTCTGTTCTTCAGAAGCTATACGCATTACGGGAATACCCAAATCAACAATCTTCACTAAATTTCCATCATAATCATACAAGAAAACAGTATGAGGGCATTTGCTTGCATCCCTTCCCACTGTAGATTCATCCGTATCATCTTTTCTACGGTCTCGTTGCAATGTAATAATAAAATCCTTACTCATACAGAGTCCCCGGACACCTTTTACCCTGCGGTCAAAAATCACCTCATTGTTCCGAATCTCGTATTCGTCACCATCTGTTCGCCATTCCCACACTAATGAAAATTTATCCTCATCCTGCTGATACAATGCTAAATAAGGGAAATCATAACAAGAATAGACAAATACTCCACGAGATGCATTATATCCTCTCTCCCCCCCCTAAATATTGTTTCACCTGCGGAATGGGATAATTGCCAAACGAAGAAGCCTGACCATGCAATAGGGTTTCAAAACAATGTTCCGCACCAGCATCCACAATTCCAATATACACATTCTTTGCATATTCAGCCATGGCAGGACGCGATAACCGTTCGTCTGACAAGCACTTATTTTAGGCTTTGTCAGATGAGAGATTCCATCATTCATTCAAGGATTTTTTCAATGAAATGGGACTTTTTAGTTGATAACAAAATTTTTTATTTTCTATCCCCCAATCAGAGACTTCGGACAGGGCTTTTCGTAATCTTGTTATTACAGTATGTACATTACCCGGTGTTACTGAACCGTCCGGCCACAATAGTTCCATAATTCCATTGACTGACAACCTATAATCTTCCGCATCCAAGAAGGCTTGCAGCAGTCTTGCAAGGGTTGCCGTCAACTTCACCCTATTGTCTACTCTATACAGCACACCGGAATCAGCATCAAAAAACAAATCATCTTCCAACCGATAAACATGCGCCTCACTCCTATCTACTGCAATCATCGGTATTTCTTTCTCCACAAATATCGGAACTGTTTTTTCTACCGTCACCTCTTTGACAAAAAAACGGCGATAGACTTTAGCAATGTATTCTTGCAGAAAAAACAGCAGAAAGCAACAAAGAACAAGAGCGCACAAAAGAATCTTATCCTTAGCAGTAAAAATGTTCAACCAAGAATAATACAAATATCCCGTCACACCAATTTCGCACCTATAGCCCAAATAACAAGACATAAGACTATCCGGTTTTAACATATAAAGTGAATCGTCCGAAAAAGTATAAGTTTCACGTTCATCCCAATCAGCCACAGATATACGTACTACCGTTTTCCCAGAATAATTCATTTCTTCCAGTAAGCGATACCATATCCTATTCAACGAATCAGCTTGCAAAGGGAACATATGCAGTATATAAGAGTGCATCCCTCTCAAATTAGAAGATTGCTCCACATTATGAAAGTACTTTTCATAAGGAACAAAAAAGTCCTTTTTACCATATTCACTTTCCATTTCCACCTTTATCGGCTCCTTCTTAATGTCAATGGAATCATCCGGTAACCTAATATTCCCTGACGAACTGAAATACACGTCAACTTCATTCCTTTTCTGCAACTCCTTCCCTAAAGCTACACGAAAAGCACTGCGTGCCTGCGTTTCCCAGTACTCCATCCGGTTTTGATATACAAACCAACCAGTAATTACTGCTGCAATAATCCCTATAGCAACGTATATCAATAGCATTTGCCGTCTCCCTCTTTTCTCGTCCACGTTGTGTGTGTTCAAATATTAATCCGCCTCAAAGTTAGATATTTTTTTAACAAGAGACACCCATCTTAATCATCTTCTTACCGTTTGCTTAATAAAGGACGGCGTGATACCATTGCGCAGCAGGTAAAATGCTTAAGAAAAACCAAGAACTGATAAGAAACAGTATTTGGATAGAGCGAGCCAACCATAAACATAACTTAATCTATTTCAAAGTATACTGTACCAGTTCCACTTCACCTTTATCAGCCAAAGCATACAAGACATCATCATTATCAGAAACACAAAAATTTGTCAGTGGATAATCAGTTTCAAACTTATTTATCGGTTTTCCATTCCAAGATAACTGATAAATGACATTAGCTTTAAATGCATCCATACCAGCATCTCTAAAATTCTTTCCGGAATACAGCAGATAGATGTAATTATCCGTTGCATATGCCATGGTAAAAGACATTTTATTATCTGCACTCATTGGAGCCGATCGATATTCACCTGTTTCTTCTGTAACATAATTGGGATATCCACCTATCAATTCATAAGTTTTCTCAATTCCATCTTTATTTACAGAAAACAGCATAAAGATAGGAGCACTACACACAGCATACAAGAATTTGTCCAATGACCGATTAGAGCACAAAGTCCCTTGATAAGCCATCCCTCGCAAACGATTTGAAATAGCTTTCTCGCGACTATCTTTATAAGGATATTCAAAAAAGAACTTACTTCCAATAGAATTATCCGTAAGACTCAACATGTTACTTTCATAGAATCCTAATCCAAGATATGCGTCATATTTTGTCGGGGATAGCTTAATACTCGATAAAGTATCTTTAAAAACAACTGGAAAATTCATTTCTCCACGCTTAACCTTATCTAAGTTTATCTCACGCAATTCATGTTTATATGCATCATAAACACCAAGAATAGAATCGGACTTCATATTACAGAAAGCAAAAACTTGCAAGAATTCATTATTTCCTTCACCTTTTTGCCCAAAACGATAAACCCTATCGTTTTCTTTCAAATCAACCAAAAGAAAAAGAGAATCTCCAATATCATCATAAATAAGCAAAGATGAATCTACATATTGGATTAAAAAAGGACGTCCCAAAATTAATTCTCTATCCAAACAAGCCTCTGAAATAAGCTTCTTTGTATTTATAAAAGTACGATTCCAATCTTCTACACTACTATCTGGTTTTTGCACACATGATGCAAAAACACTCAATATGCAGAACAAATATAAAAAGCTGTTTAACCTAATTAATTTCATGTTTCCCTAATTTATTAATAAAGTTTCTTCTTCTAATCCGCTTTAGCTATTTTCCACCCGCCAATCGTCCGCGTAGCACTGTCAAAATTCACACCAATCTTGACCACACGCCTGCCGTCCGCCCGGTAAGGGATGGCATACTGCTTGCTGTCAATCTGAGCCAACGCCTCTTCCGGGGTACCGTCGTATTTGAACTCGAAGACATAAACGACATCCTGCAACTGCACCACCACATCCGCACGGCCTACGGAACTCTTCACTTCCGACTCCACATATTGTCCCATCAACCGGAACAGCAAATAGAAAATGGTCTGATAATGCTTTTCGGTCTTGTTCTCCAAATCATTGGGAATGGAGGCAAAGAAGGAACGGGTACGCTCCAGGCAGCTCTCCACATCACCCTTCATCAAGTCGCGAAGGAAAGAGACGACGTAGAAGGTGTTGTTCTGGGCAGGCAAGTGCACGTAAGAGGGAAGCAGGGATTCAATGAACCCTTTACGGACCTCACCGTTGGGATAGGCCAAACGATAGATTTGGAAATTACGGTCATAGCCCTTAATGGTCAGATAACCGCTCTGGTAGAGCACCGGGATGGGACTCGTTATCTGTTCCGTAGGCGCATCAAACTGCTCATCGGTAGCCTCAACACCTTCCAGCGCACGCACATCGAAGTCTGCATGGCGCAGAATATCTATCAGGAAAGTAGGCGTGCCCGTGGAGAACCAATAGTTCTTGTATTCTTTGGAATTGAAAGCATTGAACAGGCTGAACGGGTTGTAAATATCCGCACAAGCCTTACTGAAATGATAACCGTCATATTGCCGCTTCAAATGCAAGCATGCCTCCTCGTAAGTCTCATCATTAGCCTCGGCCATCCGCTCAATATCGGGTTTCAACTGCGTCAGCAGTTCCTCCTCGGTGATGCCGCAGAGGGCACTGAAGTCATCGCGCATACTGATATTTTGCAAATTGTTCAGTTCGCTGAAGATGCTCAGCTGGCTGAACTTGCTGATACCCGTGATAAAAAGAAAACGGAGATATTGCCCCAGCCCCTTGAGAGGACTGAAGAACTTGCGCATCTCGTTGCGAAGCTGTTGTTGCAAAAGGGCATCGGAATTACTGTCAAGCAGAGGAGCATCGTACTCGTCAATCAGCACTACAACCGGCTTTCCGGTCTTGGCGTAGGCACGCAGGATGATGCCTTGCAGACGCTCTGCCGCCCCCTCTTCCTCTTCCTTTTTTCCGTAAATTTCTTCCCAACGAGATAAAAACAAATTCAATTGCCCCGTCAAGTCACGCAGCTCAGTATATTTCGTCAAGCTGAAATCAACGTGCAGCACCGGGCAAACCTCCCATTCCTGCTCCAGACGTTCCATAGCCAGCCCTTCGAAAAGTTCCTTTTTCCCCTGGAAATAGGCCTCCAGCGTAGACACGAGCAAGCTTTTGCCAAACCGACGGGGGCGGCTGAAGAAATAAATTTGGTCTGTATTCACCAATTTGTACACCAGCTCCGTCTTATCCACATACACACAATTCCGCGTACGCAGTTGCTCAAAATTCTGTATCCCTATCGGATAGCGTCTGCCACTCAATTCCATAGCTGCTACTGTTTAAATTACAAGTATGACAAAGATAGCACATATTCCGCAAAAAAGAAAGCACGCCCATGGCTTTTTCATCACAAGCCCTCACTGCAAACCTACTGCACATCTTTTGCAGTAACACTGCAAAGGCGTTGCAGTAGCACTGCAAAACAGTTGCAGTGGAACTGCATCTATGTTGCAGCGGCACTGCAAAAACGATGCACTGGTTTTGCAGTGAGTATTTGGTATCTTTAACATTGGCACCCAAAGCCTTACAGCGGAGCAGAGCCCGTTTTCATCACATAACGCCCTGTCCTGAAAACAGTCAACCAAAATCAGGAGAACAAAAAGGGTGAGGGCAAAATTTGCCCTCACCCTTTTAAATTGCTCTCACTCACCCCTGAAACACCGATGAACAAGCAGATGCAGACAAGCGGTGAGGGTGGTGAGGGTGGAATTGCAAAACTTTTATTAGTTTGCTTATTTCAGCAAGCTTTCCGCATCCAGGTGCTCTGCCTCAATATCCTTGAAGTAGCGGTAAGTACCCACCTTCAATTCTTCGGTGGCCGCATCGTCACAAACGATGATACCCTTTTCGTGCATCTGCAAGGCGCTGATAGTCCACATCTGCATCACGGGACCCTCGACTGCATGATAGAGGGCACGTGCCTTGTTGTGTCCGTTTACGATAATCATTACCTCGCGGGCGCTAAGCACAGTACCGACACCGACGGTCAGGGCAGTCTTGGGCACCTTGTTCACGTCGTTGTCAAAGAAACGGGAGTTGGCAATGATGGTATCGGTAGTCAATGTCTTCTGGCGGGTGCGTGACGAAAGGGAAGAACCCGGCTCGTTGAAAGCGATATGTCCGTCGGGACCGATACCGCCCATGAAGAGGTCGATGCCGCCGTAGGACTTGATTTTTTCTTCATAGCGTGCACACTCGGCATCCAGGTCGGCAGCGTTGCCGTTCAGGATATTGGTGTTCTCCGGCTTGATGTCTATATGGCTGAAGAAGTTGTTCCACATAAAGGAATAGTAGCTTTCGGGATGTTCCTTGGGCAAACCTACATACTCGTCCATATTGAAAGTCACTACGTTCTGAAAAGACACGATGCCTTTCTTGTTCAGGTCGATAAGTTCCTTGTACATGCCCAACGGAGAAGAACCGGTGGGGCATCCCAATACAAACGGTTTTTCAGGTGTCGGATGAGCGGCCTTGATCTTGGCAGCCACATAATGTGCCGCCCACTTTGATACGGATTGATAATCCGGTTGAATGATTAGTCTCATTGTGATTGTTTTATTAGGTTAATAAATTAGGGGTAATTTTCAACTTCAATTCTTAATTCTTTAATTCTTAATTTTCAACTACTTCCTATCCTTCTTCAAACGCTCTGCCATGGCACGTGCCAGGTTTTCGCATTGTTCGTAAGTAATGTCCTTCATGGCCTGCTTCATCTCTACCGGGTCGCCCACAATCTCGAACTTGCTCTTTTCGGCAAACTCGCCCATGCGCTTCACGGCGGCACCCGCCCAGCAGAAGGAGCCGAAGTATCCCAGATAGCGTCCCTTCACTTCGCGTACCAGAATCTTGGAGAGCAAGGATTCTATCTCAGGATAAATCTGGTTGCTGTAGGTGGGGCTGCCGATGATAAGTCCGCGATACTTGAATATGTCGGCAATGATATAAGAAGGATTGCTCTTGCTCACATTGTGCATCACGATGTTCTTGATGCCTTGTGCAGAAAGTTCCGCCGCAATGGCTTCCGCCATCTGCTCCGTGTTGCCGTACATGGAACCATAGGCAATGACCACACCTTCGTCAGCGGCGTAGCGGCTCAACTTGTCGTAGATGCCGATAACCTTGGCTATGTTTTCCGTCCACACCGGCCCGTGCGTGGAGCAGATGGTGGAAATGGGCAGACCGCCCAGCTTGGCAAGCGCCTTCTGCACCGGAGAGCCGTACTTGCCCACGATGTTGGAATAGTAACGCACCATCTCGTCCCAGTATCTGTCCAGATTGATGCGCGTATCCAGGAACCCTCCGTCCAACGTACCGAAACAGCCGAAACCGTCACCGGCGAAAAGAACTCCTTCCGTTTCGTCAAAAGTCATCATCGTCTCGGGCCAGTGCACCATCGGGGTCATATAGAAGCGGAGCTTATGATGCCCCAAAGCCAGAAAATCCTCGTCCTTCACCATGTACTGTTCGCCCGTCACGCCATAAAAGCCCTCTATCATGCCGAAGGTCTGCTTGTTGCCCACGATGATGATGTCGGGATAATGCTGCTTTATCAGGCGGATAGAGCCCGAATGGTCCGGCTCCATATGGTTGATGATGAGATACTGGATGGGGCGCTCGCCGATAATGCTCTTTATCTTGCGCAGATACACCTCGAAATAGCAGATGTCTACCGTATCGACCAAAGCGACCGTCTCATCATCTATCAGGTAAGAGTTGTAGGAAACCCCGTACGGCAACGGCCACATGCCTTCAAACAAATGCTTATTGCGGTCATTCACTCCCACGTAGTGGATTTTTCCTTTTATCACTGTTTTTGGGTTCATAACTGTATCTTTATTTAGATTGATTCCACATTTAAAGTTGCGGCAAAAATAATTCTTTTTTCTCACATTTCATACTTCTTTCCCTGATATGCACCGAGTTCTTTCATTCTTTTTTGAACCCGGTGATTAAATTCATAATTTTTTAGTCCCCAGTCGGGTGCAATGAGCAGTTCCTTGGGAGACTGGGAGACGAAACGCTCCAGTACCAAGTCCGGCCGCAGATGCTCGATATAGTCTATCACGAGGTCTATATATTCCTCCACACCGAACAGATGGAAATCTTCGGGATGCTGCCGGTACTCCAGAGCCATGCGGGTGCCCTTTATCAGTTGCAGCTGGTGCATCTTCAAGGTAGTGAGTGGCAGACGGGACAGTACGCCGGCTTGTGCCACGATACTTTCGTGCGTCTCGCCCGGCAGTCCGAGGATGACATGCCCACCGGTCAGGATTCCGCGTGAAGCGGTTCTTTCCACCGTATCGGCGGCGGCATGGAAAGTATGCCCGCGGTTGATGCGGCAAAGTGTCTTGTCGTCGGCACTCTCTATGCCGTACTCCACTAAAAGGAATGTATGCCGGTTCATCTCCTCCAAATAGTCCAGCAGGCTGTCGGGCATACAGTCAGGACGGGTGCCGATGACCAGGCCCACCACCCCGTCTGCCGACAAGGCTTCCTCGTATTTCCGCTTCAGGTCTTCCAGTTCGCCATACGTATTGGTATAGGCCTGGAAATAGGCGAGATACTTCATCTCCGGATATTTGTGTGCAAAGAACTGCTTGCCTTCTTCCAGCTGGCGGGTAATGGATTTCTCCGTACGGCAATAATCGGGGTTGAAGGTCTGGTTGTTGCAATAGGTGCAACCGCCGACTCCTTTGTTTCCATCCCGGTTGGGGCACGTAAAACCGGCATTCAGCGATATTTTCTGTACCTTATAGGAAAAATATCGCTTCAGAAAAAGAGGGAACTCATTATAGAGCGTAGATTTGGTTTCCATACATATTCCTTATGTAAGTGGCAAATATAGGATTTTTCCGTGGGATGAACCTGCAAAAACAAGAATACTTTCCACCCGATTTGTTAACGAACATAAAACAAAGAATTTCCACCTGCACTAAAAAATGTTTCATCCACTGATATATAACTAATTAATTGAGAAAGAGTACATCCAAGCGCAATTACATTAAACACAATTTAGTGATTAGACACTCTTTTTACACACAATTTCCTCAGTTTATACACCTCAAGAATGAAATAAATTCATAGCTTTGCATACAACCTTAATGAATCAACCTATAAATACTATAACACCATGGCAACAATCGCATTGGACATAGGCGGCACAAAAATAGCCAGCGCCATTTTCTTTCCGGACGGAAGCATGATGTTTAACCGCAAACGGCTCCTGAAAGGAAGAACCGGACACGAAGTGGGCAAGCTCGCCGCGGATATCCTCGCCAAACTTCTTACCGTAGCACGCAGAAGCCGTATACACGTCGACGGAATAGGTGTCTGCATCCCCGGTATCGTTTACTCCCAAACCAACCGGGTATGGGCCCCCAACATACCGGGCTGGGACAACTACCCCCTCTATGAGGAGCTGCGCAGTGTAACGCCTCCGGGCATCGAGATATACATCGACAGCGACCGTACCTGCTATATGTATGGAGAGATGTGGCAAGGTGCCGCCAAAGAATGTCACAGTGCCATATTCATTGCCGTGGGAACCGGTATCGGTGCCGGCATCATCATCGACGGGCACGTGTTGCACGGAGCCAACGACATTATCGGCGCCACCGGCTGGATGGCCCTGCAACCTCCCTACCGGGAAGAGTATGACGCATGCGGATGTTTCGAATATTACGCTTCCGGCAATGGTATCGGGGCACGGGTACGCGATGCCGTACGCGCCAACAAGGCATACAAAGGAAAACTGCGCCAGAAACCCATCTGCCGCATATCGGCCTATGATGTGTTCAGTGCCTATAATGAAAAAGACCCTATCGCAATCTCCGTATTGCACAAAGCCGTCGAGATGTGGGGCATGGCTTCCGCAAATCTGGTCAGCCTGCTCAACCCGCAGAAGATAATTTGGGGCGGAGGCGTATTCGGCCCTGCCGGTATCTTTATAGATGACATTTACAAGGAAGCCTGCAAATGGGCGCAACCGCTCAGCATCAAGCAGGTGGAATTTGTACCTTCTCAGTTGTCCGGTAATGCCGGACTGATAGGAGCAGCGTTTCTTGCCATCAAAAATCACTTGTATGAGTAACAGTTATCACAAGAATCTCGTATTCACGGCAGCGTGCATCGGGATGTGTTTCTTCGGAGTCTCCATGATTACATTGGGAGCAGTGCTGCCATCCCTCATAGCCAAGCTGAATCTGAGCGGGTTGCAGACAACCTCACTGGTCACTTTCCTGCCTCTGGGCATGCTGGCCGGTTCCCTGATTTTCGGTCCCATCGTAGACCGGTTCGGACATAAAGCCCTGCTGGTGCCCAGCTGCATCATCGTACTGCTGGGGATGGAAGGGCTTGCCTTCTTTGAAAGCGTGCCACTGCTGCAAGCTTCCATCGTCGGCATCGGCCTGGGCGGAGGCATCCTCAACGGAGAAACCAATGCATTGGTATCCGACATCTCAGGAGAATCCGAAAAAGGCTCACGCCTCAGTTTTCTGGGCATGTTCTACGGACTGGGCGCATTGGGCATACCGATGTTGCTGGGCTCCCTTTCCAGGCATTATTCATTCGAAACCATCTTGCTGGGAATTGGCGTAGTGATGCTTGCGGGCATTATATTCTGTATCCCCGTACGCTTCCCCGCCCCTAAGCAGGCGCAAGGTTTCCCGGTAAAAGAGGGATTGGGACTGCTGAAAGAAAGCAGCTTACTGCTACTCAGCTTCATTCTTTTTTTCCAAAGCGGCATCGAGGGTGTCTGCAACAACTGGTCCACGAGTTACTTTGGGCAGATGACGGATATTCCGGCCAATCAGGCATTGATTGCACTGACCTGCATGGTAGCGGGACTGACCGTAGCACGTATGATGCAAGTTGCGATATTCAAGAAGATAAAACCGGAAACCGTGCTGCCCTACAGCCTTACGCTCACTGCCATAGGATTCTGTTTCCTTATGTTCTCGCCGGGTTTTGCACGTGCGGCAGTCGGCATGGTGCTGGTAGGTATGGGGCTGTCGGCCACGTATCCCGTGATACTCAGCATTCTTGGAAGCCGGTACCCGTCCTTATCGGGAACAGCATTCAGCGTGGCGCTTGCCATAGCCCTCATTGGCCAGACTGCAATGAACGGCCTGATGGGAATGGTTTCCCAATACACCAATGGCATCGGACTTTATCCTTATCTGATGATTGCCTCACTTGCCGTCATGCTCCTTTTGTATAAACGCTCACTCAAATAAATTTATTAACTTCTTAAAAAACAAAAAAAGTTATGTTAGCACTCGAATGGTTAAAGAATGCCCATGGCATTATGGAAAAACTGGAGGCTACCCAGTTGGAAAACATCAAAAAAGCAGCCACTGTTATGGCAGATTCCATCGAAGCCGGTCGTTGGGTCCACACGTTTGGTTGCGGCCACGCAACAATTCCCGTAGAAGAAATGTATCCGCGTATCGGCAGCTTTGTAGGATTCCACCCGCTTTGCGAATTGCCTCTGACATTCTTCACGCAGATTATCGGCCAGATGGGTATTCACCAGTTCCTCTTCCTGGAACGGGCAGAAGGCTACGGCCAGGAAATCATGAAGAACTATGATTTTGATTCCAAAGACTGTATGTGGATTTTCTCACATACCGGTATCAATGCCGTCAATATAGACATGGCATTGGAAGCCAAGAAGCGCGGCATGAAAGTTATCGTATACGGTTCGGCCAGCGAAACGGGCGACAAGGCCAGCCGTCACTCCAGCGGAAAGAACCTCTTCCAGTTGGCAGATATCGTAGTGGATTCCTGCGTTCCCCTGGTAGACGCCTCCGTACCTTTGAAGAACCACTTCGACAAGGTAGGTCCGTTGTCTACATTGAGTTTCGTCACCATGGTATGGATGACCATCACTACCGTTGCCGAAATCCTTGCCGACCGTGGCGTACACTTGTACATCCATCCGTCGCACAACGTTCCGGGTGACACAACCGCCCACGAACGACTGGATGCAGCCATTGCAGAATATCAAAGAAAAGTCAAGTGCTTGTAACGAAAGATATTCCAATCATCATCTCATCCAATCATCATCTATGAGTGACGGAGGCCCGTCCCTGCTTCGCCCCCAAGAAGCAGGACGGGCTTTTTCTGTTCAAAAAGAATAAAATCGGCCCACTGCTTCGATAAATCTTCCCTTTGTTGTATATTTGTTCCCCAGAAAAAATAGGGAAACAGATAAGCATAAAAGATAGATATGAAACAGATAAGTATCGCACTTCTCCTCTGCCTCTGTACGCTGGCAGGTTTCGCCCAAAGTGGCAAGGCGCTCGATTTGAAAGAAATCGTATCGGGCAAGTTCACTCCGAAGAATATTTCCGGCGTTATCCCCATCCCGGGAGACGGGGAACATTATTCGCAGATGAATGCGGACAGGACACAAATCATCAAGTACTCCTTCAAAACGGGAAAACCCGTGGAAGTGCTGTTTGATGCCGCTACCGCACGCGAATGCACGTTCAAGACATTCGACAGCTACAGCTTTGCTCCGGACGGCAGCAAGCTGCTCATTGCCACCGAAACAACTCCCATCTACCGTCATTCCTATACGGCTGTGCATTACATCTACAGCCTGAAGCGCAACCTGGACGGTAAAATCAACAATATCGTGGAAAAGCTTTCGGACGGCGGCCCGCAGCAGGTGCCCGTATTTTCACCGGACGGCAACCAGGTGGCTTTTGTACGCGACAACAACATCTTCCTTGTAAAACTGCTCTACGGCAACAGCGAAAGCCAGGTGACGGAAGACGGGAAACAGAACGAGGTGCTGAACGGCATCCCCGACTGGGTTTACGAAGAGGAGTTCTCCTTCAACCGTGCGCTGGAATTCAGTGCCGACAGCCAGATGCTGGCTTTCATCCGCTTCGACGAGAAAGATGTTCCCTCCTACTCTTTCCCTCTTTTTGCCGGACAAGCCCCCCACTTCACCCCTTTCGAGAAGTATCCGGGAGAGTATACTTACAAATATCCTAAAACGGGAGAAGTAAATTCCAAAGTGTCCGTACACACCTTCGACATCAAGTCGAAAGTGACCCGCAAGATAAACGTGCCGGTAGATGCAGACGGCTATATTCCCCGCATCCGCTTTACCCAAGACCCCAACAAACTTGCCGTCATGACACTGAACCGCCATCAGAACCGGTTCGACCTATACTTTGCCGACCCTCGCAGCACGGTAGCCAAACTGGCTCTGCGTGATGAAAGCGATACCTATATCCGCGAGAATGTATTCGACAACATCATCTTCTATCCGGAAAATTTCAGTTTTGTCAGCGAAAAGAGCGGATACAACCATCTGTACTGGTATAGCATAGGCGGCAATCTGCTGAAACAAGTGACAGCCGGACAATATGAAGTGCAGGAGTTCCTGGGTTATGACCCCGAAGAAGGAAGCTTCTACTTCAGCAGCAACGAGGAAAGCCCCATGCGCAGTGCCATCTACAAGATTGACCGGAAAGGTAAAAAGACCAGACTATCGTCACAAGCCGGAACAAACAGTGCGCAGTTCAGTGCGAACATGAAGTACTATATGAACCGTTATTCCAATCTGGACACTCCGACCGTCATTACGCTGAACGACAATACCGGCAAGACTCTTGCCACCCTGATGGACAATGCGGCATTGAAGCAGGAAATCAGCGGCTATGACATGCCACGGAAGGAATTCTTCACTTTCCAGACTTCCGACGGAACCACATTGAATGGCTGGATGATGAAACCTGCCGACTTCTCTGCCGGCAAGAAATACCCGGTACTGATGTACCAGTACAGCGGCCCCGGTTCACAGCAAGTGCTTGACAAGTTCAGTGTAAGCTGGGAAACCTACATGGCATCACAAGGCTATATCGTGGTTTGCGTAGACGGGCGTGGCACCGGAGGACGGGGTGCCGAATTCGCCAAATGCACCTATCTGAACCTGGGTATCAAGGAAGCCAAAGACCAGGTGGAAACCGCCCTCTACATGGGCAACCAGCCTTATGTGGACAAAAACCGCATCGGAATCTGGGGATGGAGTTACGGTGGATACATGACCATTATGAGTATGAGTGAAGGAACACCGGTATTCAAGGCCGGAGTAGCCGTAGCTGCCGTTACCGACTGGAACTACTACGACACCGTTTATGGCGAACGCTTTATGCGCACACCGAAAGAAAACGCCGAAGGCTATAAGGCCAGTTCCACCTTTACCCGTGCCGACAAGCTTCACGGCAACCTGCTGCTGGTACACGGCATGGCAGACGACAATGTACACTTCCAGAACTGTGCCGAATATGCCGAACAACTGGTACAACTCGGCAAACAGTTCGATATGCAGGTTTACACCAACCGCAACCACAGTATCTACGGAGGAAATACCCGGTTACACCTATACACGCGGTTGACCAACTTCTTCAACAAAGAATTGAAATAATGCCCGAAAGAGTACGTAAGCCTGAGTGGCTCAAAATAAGCATCGGTGCCAACGAGCGCTATACCGAGACCAAACGCATTGTCGAATCGCATTGCCTACATACCATCTGTAGCAGCGGCCGTTGCCCCAATATGGGGGAATGTTGGGGGAAAGGCACCGCAACCTTCATGATTGGGGGAAATATCTGCACCCGGTGCTGTAAGTTCTGCAACACGGCAAGCGGGAAGCCCTTGCCACTGGATGCCGATGAGCCTACACATGTGGCAGAGTCCATTGCCTTGATGAAACTCTCCCATGCAGTCGTCACCTCCGTAGACCGTGACGACCTGCCCGACTTAGGCGCGTCGCACTGGGTACGTACCATCCGGGAAATCAAGCGGCTCAACCCTGACACCACCGTCGAAGTGCTGATTCCCGACTTCCAGGGAAGAAAGGAACTCGTGGCACAAGTCATCGATGCACAACCGGAAATCATTTCGCACAACATGGAGACTGTCCGTCGCATCAGCCCCCTCGTACGCAGTGCCGCCAAGTATGAAACAAGCCTGGAAGTGTTGCGGCAAATTGCAGAAAGCAATACTACCACCAAGTCCGGCATTATGGTGGGATTGGGCGAGACTCCGGAAGAAGTGGAAGAACTGATGGACGACCTCCGCCGGGTGGACTGCCACATACTGACTATAGGCCAATACCTTCAACCCACACACAAGCATTATCCGGTAGCAGCATATATTACTCCCGAACAATTTGCACTCTACAGAGAGAAAGGATTGAAAAAAGGGTTTCAGCAAGTGGAAAGCGCTCCATTGGTACGCTCCTCTTATCATGCGGAAAAACAGATCCATTTTATACAAAAAAGAAGTAAAATAGGAAACATTTAAATTTCCCAGTTGTTATGATGTAAACGACAAAATCATAATACGGATAATGAGCCATCAAAGAATTTTATCATCAAGATTCAATATGTCGCTGGGATTCATCCCCGTTATAATATCCATCATATTATGCGAGTTTATAACGCAGGACATGTCCATCTACATCGGTGCAGGTGTAGGACTCTTGTTTAGCATCTATTCGGTGAGGCATAGAGGAACGCATGTTCCGCAAATCATACTTTACTGTACTACCGGAATGTTACTGCTGTTATCGGTAACAACCCTATTCCTCGTAAACTACTGTCCCCGTTTCATGCTTCCGTTCACGCTGGAAATCAGTGCCATCATTCCCCCATTCGTCATCTACCTCAATAGGAGAAAATTTCTGGACTACCACATGTCTCAGACACAGAAATGCTGCAAGCAGCTTTTTGCACAAGGGGCAGAAGCCGCCATCGTATCCTCACGCGTAATCCTTATCATAAGCCTGCTGCATTTTCTGATTATCTTCTTGGCGGTTCTGGTCAGTTACCCTTTGGGAGACACTACCCGCCACATTCTGTTTTATGTGGCGCCTCCCCTCGTCTTTATATCAGGCATTCTGTTCAATCAGTTCGGCATTTTCTATTTCAATATAGTGATGAACCACACGGTTTTCGTACCGATAGTCAATACCAAAGGAGATGTCATGGGGAAAGCCATCGCCTCAGAAGCCATCAACCGGAAAAACGACTATATCAATCCGGTCATCCGGATTGCCGTTGCCTCACACGGCATGCTGTTTCTCCTCCCCCGCCCCAAATGCAACGTTTTCGAGAAAGATAAAATCGACTTGCTGATGGAGGGTTACCTGATATATGGAGAAACATTGGAACAAGGCGCACACAGAATTTTACGACAAACGCTTCCCACCGCCCCATTAGACCATTTGCACTTCAACTTCATGTATCATTTTGAGAATGAAGCCACCAACCGCCTGGTCTATCTCTTCACGCTAGACCTGGACGATGACTCCATCTTATGCAATAAGAATTTCAAGGGCGGAAAACTATGGACGTTCCAGCAAATGGAACACAACCTGGGACGGAACTTCTTCAGCAGTTGCCTGGAATATGAATTCGAGCACCTGGAAGCTATTATTTATACAAGAGAAAAATACAAGGAATCTTAGAAAGGTCGGGAGTCTTGCCCTGCCACTCCCTCACGGTCTTGGTTTTGATATACTCCCCTTCACAAGTAATGTTCGCCGCAATGCAGAGCTTGGTCTGCGGACGGCAGTTATGAAGAATATCCTCTATCATCTTATTATTGCGATAAGGCGTTTCAATGAAAAGCTGAGTCTGATGTTCATTATAGACGCGTTGTTCCAGCATTTTCAGCTTTTTGGCACGCTCTGCCGGTTCAATGGGAAGATAACCGTGGAAGGCAAAGCTCTGTCCGTTGAAGCCGGAACCCATGACAGAGAGGATAATGGAAGAGGGTCCCACCAAGGGGACCACTCTTAAGTTTTTCCGTTGTGCAATAGCCACTACGTCCGCTCCCGGGTCGGCCACAGCCGGACAACCGGCTTCGGAGATTACGCCCATCGGCTGCCCCTCCACCAGCGGCTTCAGATAGCCGGAGATGTCTTCGGGCGACGTATGCTTGTTCAACGTATAGAATGTCAGCGCATCAATATCTATTCCCTTGTCCACCTTCTTCAGAAACCGGCGTGCCGAACGCACATCCTCCACGATGAAATGGCGGATTCCCAGTATTATCTCCTTGTTATAAGGAGGCAACACCGTTTCAATAGGCGTATCGCCCAAGGTGACAGGCAAAAGATAAAGTGCGATTTCCATTAGCCGTAGATGATATTTCCGTTTTCGTCCTTATACTCATCCAAACCCTTCTCATAGGTAGCCATGGCGCGAAGACTCATACCTACGCTGGAGAAACCTCCATCGTGGAACAAGTTCTGCATAGTAACCTTGCGAGTGAGGTCGGAGAACATGACGATACAGTAATCGGCACATTCATCGGCAGAAGCATTACCAAGCGGAGACATGCGGTTGGCAAAGTCGAACAGCTTGTCCATACCCTTCACACCGGAACCGGCAGTGGTCATCGTAGGAGACTGGGAGATAGTGTTGACACGTACATGGTGTTCGCGTCCGTAGATGTAACCGAAGCTGCGGGCGATGGATTCCAGCAGTGCCTTGGCATCTGCCATATCGTTGTAACCGTAGAACGTACGTTGCGCAGCCACATAACTCAGAGCCAGGATTGAGCCGTAGTCGGCAATGGCGTTGAGCTTCTTGGCAGCTTGTATCATCTTGTGGAAAGAGACAGCGGAGATGTCCAGCGTCTTTTCCAACATATCGTAATCCAAATCGTCATATGTACGTTTCTTACGCACATTGGGAGACATACCAATGGAGTGCAGCACGAAGTCGACCGGGCCACCCAATACTTCCATAGAGCGTTTGAATACATTTTCCAAATCTTCTACACTTGTAGCATCTGCAGGAATCACCTCGCAGTTCAGTTTCTCCGAAAGAGCGGACACTTCGCCCATACGTACGGCAACCGGCGTATTCGACAAAGTGATGGTTGCACCTTCTTCTACTGCTTTTTCTGCTACTTTCCAGGCAATGGACTGCTCATTCAGAGCACCGAAAATAATGCCTCTTTTTCCTTTCAACAAATTGTAACTCATACCTATTTTTAGTAAAATTCGGCTGCAAAGATAGGAAGTTTTTGCATAAAAAGCCCGAAAGTGTGCAAAGAAAAGGGAAGAACGGCAAAAAATACACCGATCACCCACTGCAAAACTACTGCAACGCTTGTGCAGTGCCACTGCAATACTGTTGCAGTCACGCTGCAAAGCAGTTGCAGTATCACTGCAAACATATTTGCAGTAACGCTGCACTCCATCTGCAGTACTACTGCAAAACGCATGCAGCAGGAATGCAGTAATAATGCACTGATTATCAGCCCAGGGCTTCCTATTCTGCAAATACCTGATGAAACCCGAGACAGCATTTGAACATGAGCGCAAAAAGCCCTATATTTGCAGCAAACTAAAAAATAGAGAAAGCAATGAAGAAGTTGATTATATTTGACCTGGACGGAACTTTACTGAATACAATAGCCGATTTGGCACAAAGTACAAACCATGCCCTGCAAGCGCTCGGCTATCCCACTCACCCGGAATCGGACTATAACTTCATGGTTGGCAACGGAATCAACAAACTGTTCGAGCGCGCCCTCCCGAAAGGGGAAAAGAGCGAAGAAAACGTCCTGCGCGTCCGCAAGGAGTTTGTGCCTTATTATGACGTGCACAATGCTGATAAAAGCCGCCCTTACCCCGGCATCCCCGAACTGCTGGAACAGTTGCAGGAGAAAGGGATGATATTGGCAGTGGCTTCCAACAAATATCAATCGGCTACCGTGAAACTGATTTCACACTATTTCCCCCACATACGTTTTACCGCCGTCTTCGGACAACGGGAAGGGGTCAACGTGAAGCCCGACCCGACAGTGGTGCATGACATTCTGGACATCACCCGGATATCCCGTGAAGACGTGCTATATGTGGGAGACTCCGGAGTGGATATGCAGACGGCCGCCAATGCCGGAGTCACTGCCTGCGGAGTCACCTGGGGATTCCGTCCCCGCACAGAACTGGAAGAGTTTCATCCGGCACATATCGTAGACAATGCTGCGGACATTGCCGTTATCGCCGCTCTTTGAGAGGGCACTCCCTCCCGAGGTGACAAGGAGCAGGAAGCGATGACAACAGCTATCATCCAGGGTTTATATGGTCAGAACAACACCTGCATTACTCCTTTATCTCCCACCACAAGATATGCCCGTAAATTTTCAGAATATAGCCAATATAACTATCAATCCTCTAAATCTTTTCCCCATAAATCAATATCGGATGGAGCTTTCCATAAGCTCCATCCGACCAATAGTCCTATTGCCAATAAAAAAATCAAATATATCATTATAGTCCAGTTTGTTTCAATGTCTTATAATAACACAGCGAACAGTATTAAAGTTCACTCCATCCGAATTTGGAGAAAAAAGCACGTACACGAGGATCTGTTTCCTCCCCTGACTCTCTTAATCGACATACATGCAAATACAATAAATTTACAAATCGAATTCTTCTTCGTGCAATCATTCATTTTTTGTATTAGAACAGTTTTATTTCCAAGAACAAAAGTAATACTTTCTTTCCAAACGGATATGTACTTTTCAACGTAGAAGATGTGTTATTTGGTTTTCGTGTACGAAAACGAGCAATTTTGTGCACGATAACGACTAATTTCGTCCAAAATCGTTCCATTTACTAATAATTATGCTTTTCAAGTTTGATTAATTGAGAAAAGGTCTTATTTTTGACCCGGTTTTTAATTCATACTATTGCAAAAACAAACTCAATTACCTAATTAAATCACAAGAGAATGGAACAAGTTTTCGGCTATATCATCGGCTTAGGAGCAGCAGTGATGATGCCTATAATCTTTACAATTTTGGGAGTATGCATCGGCATCAAATTCAGTAAGGCGCTAAAGAGTGGTCTGCTGGTAGGTGTCGGTTTCGTAGGTCTGTCAGTTGTCACTGCGTTGTTGACCAGCAGCCTCGGTCCTGCTCTGAGCCAAGTCGTTGAAATCTACGGCCTGCAGTTGAAAGTATTCGACATGGGATGGCCTGCAGCTGCGGCTGTAGCCTATAACACATCGGTGGGTGCATTCATCATTCCGGTATGTTTGGGAGTAAATCTTCTGATGTTATTAACGAAAACGACCCGTACAGTCAATATCGACCTTTGGAACTACTGGCATTTCGCATTTATCGGCGCAGTCGTTTATTTTGCCAGCGACAATATCTGGTGGGGCTTCTTCGCCGCTATCATCTGCTACATCATTACCCTGATTATGGCCGATTATACCGCCGACAAATTCCAGGGGTTCTACGACAAGATGGAGGGTATCTCCATTCCCCAGCCTTTCTGCGCAGGTTTCGTTCCATTTGCCGTAGTCATCAATAAAGCATTGGACAAAATCCCCGGTTTTGACAAATTGAACATTGATGCGGAAGGCATGAAGAAGAAATTCGGTTTGCTGGGTGAGCCTCTGTTCCTGGGTATTCTGGTCGGTTGCGGTATCGGTGCTTTGTCTTGCAAGAACGGTCAGGAACTGGTAGACAAGATACCTTATATATTAGGTTTGGGTATCAAGATGGGCGCCGTAATGGAGCTGATTCCGCGTATCACCGCTTTGTTCATCGAAGGCTTGAAGCCTATTTCTGATGCTACCCGCGAGCTGATTGCCAAGAAGTTCAAAGGTGCTGTCGGCCTGAACATCGGTATGAGCCCCGCATTGGTTATCGGCCATCCTGCAACGCTGGTGGTTTCCCTGCTGCTGATTCCCGTAACCATACTGCTGGCTGTCATCCTGCCGGGTAACCAGTTCCTGCCTCTGGCATCGCTGGCCGGAATGTTCTACCTCTTCCCACTGGTACTGCCCATCACGAAAGGAAATGTAGTAAAGACGTTCATCATCGGACTCGTTGTACTGACCATCGGTCTTTATTTCGTAACAGACCTCGCCCCCTATTTCACACAAGCAGCCCACGATGTATACGAGAAGACACAAGATGCTGCCGTGAATATCCCTGCCGGATTTGAAGGCGGCGCACTGGACTTTGCATCCAGCCCCTTTGCTTGGGTCATTTTCCACCTGACCTACTCGTTGAAATGGATAGGCTCCGGTATCCTTGTATTATGCACATTGTTCCTGATGATTATGAACCGTCGTGCTATTATCAAATACCAAAAATCAATCAAAAATTAAAAATTAAAAATTAAATAGTAACAAATTATGAAAAAGTTAGTACTTGCATTTATGATGGGAGCAGCTGCTATGGCAGCCAATGCCCAAGTGAATTACAAAGTGCAGACCGCCTGCCATCCGCAGGACGTGAAGCATTATGACACGGAACTTCTACGCAGCAGATTCATGATGGACAAAGTCATGGCTCCGGATGAAATCAACGTAACCTACACCCTCTACGACCGATTGATTTACGGTGGCGCCATGCCGGTGAACAAGACATTGAAGTTGGAAGTGTTCCGTGAACTGGGTCCGGAAATCACTTACTTCCTCGAACGCCGCGAACTGGGTGTCATCAATACCGGCGGTGACGGAGTGGTTACTGTAGACGGTAAGGAATACCCCATGAAGTATAAGGAAGCCCTTTACGTAGGCTGCGGAAATAAGGAAGTAACCTTCAAGAGCAACGACGCTACCAATCCCGCCAAGTTCTACATCAACTCGGCTCCGGCCTACAAGCCCTATGTTACTCAGCTGATTACTACCGATGCCAAGCTTCAGAAAGCCAACCCCAAGAAATATGCACTGGGCATCTCCGACCATTATGGAAAAATGGAAGACAGCAACGACCGTATCGTAAACCAGCTGATTGTGAAAGATGTACTGGAAAGAGTGAAAGACGGCGGTACCAACCAGTTGCAGATGGGACTCACGGAACTGGCTCCCGGCTCTGTATGGAATACCATGCCTGCCCACACGCACACTCGCCGCATGGAAGCTTACTACTACTTCAACCTGAAACCCGGCAACGCTATCTGTCACCTGATGGGCGAACCGCAGGAAGAACGTTTGATATGGCTGCACAACGAACAAGCCATCACTTCTCCCGAATGGTCCATCCACGCTGCTGCCGGAACCAGCAACTATACTTTCATCTGGGGTATGGGCGGTGAAAACCTGAAATACAGCGACAAAGACGAAATCAAATACATCGATATGAAATAAAGTTGCTCTGCAACGTCCGATAGGCATGGACTTAAATAATCCATGCCTATTTTTGTCATTTTCTACATCCTTTTTACTCAATATTACACCTCGAACAACACACAAACCCCTACATTTGCATCAAAATATAAATCTATTATCATGAGTACATTTCAAAACACCGCAGGGCGGATGACCAATTACCGTTGGATTATCTGCGCCATGCTATTCTTCGCGACAACCGTCAACTACCTCGACCGCCAGGTTCTTTCATTGACCTGGAAAGATTTCATCTCCCCCGAATTCCACTGGACCGATACACACTACGGCTACATCACAGCTATCTTTTCCATTGTCTATGCCTTAGGCAATCTGTTTGCCGGACGTTTCATCGACTGGATGGGAACGAAAAAAGGGTATTTATGGGCCATTGCCGTATGGTCTATCGGCGCTTGTATGCACGCCCTCTGCGGACTTGCCACAGAAATGACCCTCGGCATTGAAAATGCCGCCAACATGATTAGCGCTACCGGTGCATTGGCCTCTACCATAGCCATCACCAGCGTTTACTACTTCATTGCCGCCCGTATCATACTGGGCATCGGTGAAGCAGGAAACTTTCCTGCCGCCATCAAGGTGACTGCCGAATATTTTCCAAAGAAAGACCGTGCCTTCTCCACTTCCATATTCAATGCCGGCTCTACCATCGGAGCACTGATAGCCCCATTGTGTATCCCTACCCTGGCCCGCTACTTCCAACGCATGGGCGTGGGCAACGGCTGGGAAATGGCTTTTATCGTTATCGGCGGATTGGGTTTCATCTGGATGGGACTGTGGATATTCATGTACAAGAAACCTGATGAAAATCCACACGTAAACGCAGCTGAGCTGGCATATATAGAACAAGACAAAGACAATGAGGAGGATAAAAAGGCGACTACTCCGACAACCAAGGATGAAAAGAGCATTTCTTTCCTGCAATGTTTCAAATATCCGCAAACCTGGGCTGTATTTTTCGGCAAATTCATGACTGACGGTGTATGGTGGTTCTTCCTCTTCTGGGCACCCGCATACATTTCGGACGTTTACGGATTCTCCTCAGATACTCCCACGGCACAGATGCTTATCTTTGTGCTCTATGCCATCACGATGTTGTCCGTCTATGGCGGGAAATTGCCCACCATCATTATCAACAAAACCGGTAAGAACCCCTACGCCGCACGCATGCAGGCCATGTTCATCTTTGCACTGTTCCCGCTATTGGCATTGTTTGCACAGCCATTGGGCAACAAGGAAGTATTTGGCGAACAAGCCTATTGGTTCCCGATTATCATCATAGGTATTGCAGGCGCTGCCCATCAGTCCTGGTCGGCCAACATCTATTCTGTGGTAGGTGATATGTTTCCCAAGAGCACCATTGCCACCATTGTGGGAATCGGAGGTATGGCGGGCGGTATCAGCTCATTCCTTATCAACATGAGTTCCGGTTTGCTGTTCGACTATGCCGACAAGACACAAATGGTATTTCTTGGATTCCAGGGCAAGCCTGCCGGATATTTCATCATCTTCTGTGTATGTGCAGTGTCCTACCTGATAGGCTGGTGCATCATGAAGGCACTGGTTCCGAAGTACAAACCGATTATAGTGGACTAATCAGAAGTCTCTATATAGATATTCAGAATCATGCGGAGTTTGCAAACTGCATTACATGCCTTGCAAACTCCGCACAAAAAAAGCCTTTTCTCACGAAATGGCTTTTCTTCGTTCAATTACAGTCAAAAACAAAAAACTGTAAATGGAACACAATTTAAGATGAAAAAAAGGGAAGTCTCACGACTTCCACAATTCTTCTAACCTTAAATCTAAATCTCTATGAAAAAAACGTGATGCAAAGATAATGGTTTATCTCACACAGCGTTATTAATAAACTCTATAAAGAAGCAGAAAATATTTAAGATTTACTAAATAAGACGGTTACGAATGGCAAACTACAGACAAGAGCTCGGCATAAATAGGATTAAGTTTCAATAGTTGCGGCACTCCTGTCATAAACATCTGCTTGCGGGCACGAGTAAGGGCTACATTCAATTTCCGGTCAATCCGAGTACCGTTTTCCTCCGTCATATTTGCCAGAAACTTCAACTGATAAGCCCGGTTCACACAGAAAGAGTAGATAATGACATCCCGTTCGCTACCTTGGAAGCGTTCCACGGTGTCTACCAATATATCCTCCAAAGGAGCAATACCCAAAGCGGCAATCTCTTTCTTAATCAAGGCTATCTGACTGCGATAAGGAGTGATGACACCTAAAGTGACAGCCGGGTTGAAACCGGAAACAGCTGCATATTGCCGATAGATAGCCGCTGCCAACCGTGCCACAATCCGCGCCTCCGAATGGTTCATCTTGGCCGACTGTGCCGGCGGTTCGACTGCGGCAGGCAGAAAAGCGACACGACGAGTCAGCAAGCCGGCAAACTCACAATCACACAGCTCAGGAGCAAGAGTCAGCTCTCCCTGCTGGTGCGGCAGACCAACCGGTTCCAACAGACCACCGTAAAAAGCCCGGTTAGGAAACAAAGCTACCTCGATATTCATACGACCCTGACGGCAGAGCATGTCGTAGGAGGGATGAGGGATAAAAGATGAAGAATGAGAGGTTGATGCCTGGCGATTGGCACTTTCCTTGGAGAGATTCCTATAAAGGCGTTCGAAAAGGGAATCTTTCAAATTATACAATCCGATAGCCTGCAAAGCTTCGTCACACACTTCCGACTGCTCGGACGACTGCAAGACCACTGCGGGTAGCTGCTTATGGTCACCTATCAAAATAAATTTGCCGATGGCATCCGCGCCTGCGGGATTGCGGGTACAGAGTAACCCCAGCAGTTGTGGTTCCAAAATTTGGGTAGCCTCATCCACAATCGCTACATCAAAAGTCTTCAACCGGAAAAGTTCGGTCTTGGAAGAAAGCGTGGCAACCGTACCGACAAAAACACGGCAACGGGCAATGCGCTCCTGCACCTGCCGCCGAGTGGCACAAGGTTCCAACACATTCTCAATCAGATACGGGCGGAATGAGTCATCGCAAGACAACTCACTGCCTAAACGGATAAAGTCTATTTCAGGCTCAATGGAAGCCAGCGCCTTACTGATTTCATCTACAGCACGATTGGTATACGAAAGCAGTAGAATCTGTTTCCCCTCCCGGTAAAAGGCTTCTACCATGCCCCGCAGCGCGCGAGAGGTCTTGCCAGTACCCGGCGGACCGATTAAAAGGAAATAGTCGCGAGCAGCCTGCGCTTTCAGAATAATCCGCGAAAAATCATCCGGAGCGGTCGCAATACCAGTATCCAAAGAAGCATCGAACTCGGGAGGGCGCTGCCCCAACAACAAATCACGCCGTCTTTGAGTGGCAGAAAGGAAAGCGGAAAGTCCCAGATACATGCTACGAAAGGAGGTGTCCATATAGTCGTGCTCTATGGCATAAAGGCTAGCAGCAGGCAATACACCCGCATTCTGCTGGGTGGCACGAAGACGGATACAGACCTCGTTATCGGATATGCGCTCTATATTACCTTTAAACACCATCTTGTTGGTAACGTTGTCGGTATCCGTATTCCGTTCGTAAAGAACCACCGCATCACCCTGACGGAAATTGGGCAGAACCCGCTCCTGCCGGGAAGCAACCATTTGCTTCGTTCTGAGTGACAAATACGGTTTATGCGCATCTGCCGCATGATTCTCGCAAATAGCCAAATCGTACAGAATTTCACCTGCCTCACATTTCTCAGCCAGTGTGGAAAGCCAGAGGGCGGCAGCACCGGTACGTCCTTCATAATCCACATCTCCAGATTTGGAGGTATAGAGTTCCTTGGTTATAAAGTTATAGAGCGTATAAAAATAGCTTTGTTCCAACGACGAAAGCGAACGGATGCGTTGCGCTACGGCATCGATGGAGGGGCAAAGGAAGCGTTTCCACAAGGTATTGTCCAAACCGCGCTCATTCAAGGTATCCGGATGGATGTCTTTCAGGCGCTCTGCCGTATACTGTGGGCTATTCCGTAACTGGATGCCATATTCATTGGCTACAATCCGGTTACGCACATCCATCACACGGCGCACCATTGCCCACGAAGGACGCGCCGGATAAAGCAACGGATAACGGGTATAGAGCAGATAAGCCTTTACACGTCGATGGTCCATTCCCATAGAATACTCCAACACAGCCTGATAGAGCAACATCTGCACCTTATTGTTTTCTTTAGGCTCCACCTTACCACGGATGGAATACTCGTCCGCCTTACCGGACTTCATTTCAATGAACGAGGTCATATCCCGCTGCATGTAGTCCAGACGCCCTTGCAAACCCAATGCTTCACAGATGTAAGAGGGTTCCAGCACGGCATCAGTCCTATCGAGTTCATAGCCGGATGCACGGAATGTTTCTGTCACCGTCCGGTGGATATTGTCGAAATGGCGCTTGCAATCGGAAAAGAATTCGGCTTCCTTCTCCCGGTCGCGCAGGTCGGCACATGCTGCCAGCTCGATGGGATAAGAACGGAAGGCCTTCTTCATGCATGCCAAATAATCGGGTGCCTCCTTGGCATGAATCCATTCGTCCAGAAAGAGGTTAGCAATATTACCCAACAGTAACGGACGGGTATTGTCTGGCGACTGGAGCCGTGCCAGGATATAATTGGCAGGATGATGCCCGTAATCCTTGAAGCATTCGGCAAGCGAACTGATGTCTATCAAGTAATCGGGCTCAAGTATAATAAAGGAAGGGGTGAGTATGCCGACTTCGTCCACCGTAACATCCAGCAGATTGACCTGGGCATGCCGCCACAGAATCCGGCAGGTTTCTGCAAACTCTTCATTAATCTGAGGTACATTATAACGGACACGCAACGGCTCATCGGCTACAGTGTCTACGGGCAGTACATATAAATAAGTATCATCGGCATACTGAAAACAGACGCGCATGCGCTTTATCCGTTCTTTGGCGGGCGGTGCCACTATATAGGTGGCATCCGCACGAGGTAGCAGGCGATAAAGTTCGGCAGGTATCTCCTCCCCCGTCAAGCGCTTGACAAAGAATGCCAGTGTCTTGGCATCACGCAACAACTGTTCACGTTGCGGTTCCGCCTGGCGGTTCAGAATAGCATTGGAGGTCAGCCGGAAGGTATGCAGACGGTTCTGTTCCACGGTGGAAAGTCCGGCCTTCGAAGCCACGAAACTGATACGTGCAGAAAGGTCCGTCATCTGCAAGCTGCCGTCGGGCATCTGTGTACGGCACAAACGCTCCAGCAACTCGCGCAATTGCCGATAGGCCACGTCCAAGGAGATTTCCTCAACGTGGCAGGCTTCCAGCAATATACTAAAATATTCCTTTACTTCACAATCCATCATTCCTCTGTCTCCACTTCTTCCGCTTCATCATCAGTCTTTTTATCCTTTATCATCAGGATACTCAACTCATAGAGCAGATAAAGCGGCACCGCCACTACTGTCAAGGTAAACGGGTCACCGGTCGGAGTAATGATGGCCGAGGCAATAACAATGATGACAACAGCATGACGGCGGTATTTCCGCAAAAAGGTCTTGTGCACCAGTCCCAGCAGGGAAAGCAGCCATGTCACCAGCGGCAGTTCGAATGCCAGTCCCATGCAAAGCACCAGCATCATGAAATTGTCGATGTACGAGTTCAGGGAAATTTGATTCTCGATGGCTGCGCTCAATTGATAAGTGGAAAGGAAACGCAATGTCAGCGGATAGACCATAAAATACCCCAGCAACACACCGATGAAAAACATCACCGTACCTATACCCAGCGCTTTCCTCACCCCTTTACGCTCGTTTGGATAGAGTGCAGGGCTTACAAAGCGCCAGATTTCATAGAAAATATAAGGAGCAGCCGTTACCACCGACATCCAGAAAGCGGTAGACATGTGGACAAAGAACGGTGCAGCAAGATTGATATTGACGAGCTTCACATGAAACTCCTGGGTAAAGAATTCATCCTGCAAGTCCAGTCTCTGCCCTATCCAGCGCAGCAAGTCATAGAAAATGAAGTCGTTATGGCAAGGAGCCAATATCACATTGTCAAACAGATAAGGCATGGCAATAAAATAACCGATAGCCAATACAAACCACACACCGAGTACACGAAACAACACTCGGCGCAACTCGTCCAAGTGGTCCCAAAAGGTTAGTTCTTTTTCTGACATAAAGGGATTTACTATTTGACAATTTACTATTTGGGCTGCGCTGTGGGGATTTACTATTTGACAATTTACTATTTACTATTTGGGCTGCGCTGTGGAAAAGGCAACAAGCCTACCCATACTCCTGAACTTCTCAGAGTATCAAATAGTAAATAGTAAATCGTCAAATAGTAAATACCCTTGTTCCTTTTATTTCTTTTCAGCCGGTTTATCCAAATCTTCCTGAGCCTTGTTTATCTCTTCTTTGGCTTCATTCACACCATCCTTGAAGCTCTTCACCCCTTTGCCCAAACCACGCATCAGTTCGGGAATTTTCTTACCACCAAACAACAGTAAGATGACCAATGCAATAATTATCCATTCGGAACCGCTGGGCAGAAAGCCTAATAAAAGTAAGTTTGTCATAGTTATATCTGATTAATTATAGTGCAAAGATAGGAAAATTAAGGATTAGGGATTAAGGATTAAGGATTAATTTTATCGCAATCCCTAATCCCTAATCCCTGCCCCCTATCTTCAGTCTTGATAATAAATACGTTTTACCCGCGTAGAAACGCTTGTCAACACCTCATAAGGAATAGTTTCGAGTACATCGGAAAGAACGGTTATAGGCAGATGGTCACCAAAAATTTCCACACTGTCACCCTCCTTGCAATCAATGTCCGTCACGTCAATCATACAGACATCCATGCAGATATTCCCTACATAGGCTGCCCGTTGGCCGTTTACAAGACAATAAGCATGTCCATTTCCAAGATGGCGGTTCAGGCCGTCGGCGTAACCGATGGGAAGAGCCGCTATACGCGACGGACGGGTGAGATGCCCTTTCCGGCTATACCCCACCGTATCCTCTTCGGGAACATCACGTATCTGGAGGATGGTAGTCTTCAACGTGCTCACATTATTCATAATGGAATTGTCTATGGGATTGACACCATAGAGGCCGATACCCAGGCGCACCATATCGAATTGCGCCCCGGGGAAACGCTCGATACCTGCGGAATTGCAGATATGGCGAAGTATCTTATGCGGAAAAGCCTCCTGCAATTCCATGGACGCTTTCTCGAACATTTCTATCTGCCGGCGTGTAAAACTGTCGAATTGTTGCGAATCGCTCCCTACCAAATGCGAGAAGACGGAACGGGCAATCACGGCATTCTGTCCCTTCAGCCGCTCTATCAGCCGGGGCATGTCCTCCGGAGCAAACCCCAGGCGGTGCATACCGGTATCCAGCTTTATGTGGATGGGGAAGTTTGTGATACCTTCCTTTTCCGCTTCTTTAATCAAAGCGTCCAGCAGATGGAAGCTATATACTTCGGGTTCCAGCTTGTAATCGAACATGGTCTTGAAAGCAGTCATCTCAGGATTCATGATAATGATGTTCGCAGTGATGCCCGCTTTACGGAGTTCGGAGCCTTCGTCGGCAACCGCCACGGCAAGATAATCGACATGATGTTCCTGCAAGGTCTTGGCTATCTCGTAAGAACCTGCACCGTAAGCGGAGGCTTTCACCATGCAGACCATCTTTGTTTCCGGCTTCAGCTTGCCACGATAATAGTTCAGATTGGCAATCATCGCTCCAAGATTAACCTCCAGAATGGTTTCGTGCACCTTCTTCTCCAATACTTCCGTCAAGGAGTCAAAACCGAACTTACGTGCACCCTTAATCAGAATTATTTCGTTTTCAAGGCGAAGTTCCCCACGCTGAATGGCACGTATCAAGGCCGCTGTATCCGGATAAAAGGTCTTCTCTATATTAAAGCGTGCAGCGCAGGAAGATATTTCATTTCCTACACCTATGATGCGTTCAATGCCACGGCTGTTTACCAGCTGTGCCACTTGTCGGTAAAGTGTCGGCGTGTTCTGACCGGTCTCCAATATATCCGAAAGAACCAAAGTCCGCCTCAATCCCTTACTTTGCGAACGGCGGTAAAGAAAATCGAGTGCAATATCCAATGAGCCAAGGTCAGAATTATAACTGTCGTTAATCAACAGACAGTTGTTTTTTCCCTCCTTGACTTCCAGCCGCATGGCGATGGGTTCTAGCCTTGCCATACGTTCTGTAATCTGTTCGGCAGGAAGCATCAGATAGAGGCATGCGGCCAGGCAGTTCAGCGAATTCTCGATGGAAGCATCATCTATGAACGGTAGAGTAAACGTATTATCCATATCCAGATAGCGATAGGAAATGACAGTACAGTCATCCCGTTTCTCCACCTTACTTATATATAGAGGACGTTCCATATCTTTCCGGCTCCACGCAATCTCACGTGCAGACAGCATGGACTTCGCCACACAGTTGCTGACGAACTCATCGTCACCATTATAAATCACTACATCACAATTCTTGAAAAGCGTCAGCTTCTCCATGCATTTCTCCTGCAACGAGAAGAAATTTTCCTGGTGAGCCCCTCCTATATTGGTCAGAATACCTATGGTAGGCTTGATAATGTTCTGCAAAGCACGCATTTCCCCCGGCTCGGAAATACCGGCTTCAAAAATAGCAAGTTCGGACTGTTCGTTCATCTGCCACACAGACAAAGGCACTCCAATCTGGGAGTTATAACTGCGGGGAGAACGGATAATGGCACGTTCCGGACTGAGCAACTGGTGCAGCCATTCCTTCACAACAGTCTTACCGTTGCTTCCCGTAATACCGATGACCGGTATCTGGAACCGGTTCCGATGCTGTTCCGCCAGTTTTTGCAAGGCTTTCAGCGGGTTGGGAACAATGAGATAATTGACAATTGACTGCGCATCATCACGCTGCATAGCATTGTCAATTGTCAATTGTCCATTGTCCATTAATCTAAAGCTTTCTTCGCTAAGCACAAAATTACGTACTCCACGGGCATATAAATCTGCAATATAGCGCGCACCGTCATTCCTCTTGGTGGTCAAGGCAAAGAATAATGTTTCCTCAGGAAAATTCAGGGAACGGCTGTCAGTGAGCAGCCAGTCTATGGTAGCCGGCGCGTTTCCCATACGCCGTGCGCCAATACTTTCGGTTATGCTTTCAATCGAATACGACATATTTCTCTCTCTTTTTGGAAATCTAAGTACGGGTATTTTCCGTTAAGTTGGTCTATTTTTAACACAATTTGTCCTAAAAAACGCTTATACTCTTCTGAAGCGGGATAAAATGGCTTATGTGACAACATCTTACGGATATTTTCACTTTCTTCCATAATCCGTAACGCATCGGCAGAGATGCACGACCGGGTAAACCGTTCCCAGACATAGCGAATGGCTGTTTCGGAAGGATGCACCATGTCTTCTGCATAGAAGCGATAGTCACGAAGCTCGTCGAGCAGCAGCTCATAAGCCGGAAAATAGAAAACATGTTCCGGGAAAGTGGCTTGCAACTGGTTCACGGCAAGTAGCAGGGTAGCTTTACTGAGCTGGTTGGCATGCATTCCGTCACGCACGTGGCGGATGGGGCTGACGGTGAACAATACTTTCAGCCGGGGAATCCGCGCCAGCAAGCCAGAAAGCAAAGAGGTGTAGTCAGATACTATTTCACAGACAGAAAGCATACGGCGGGTAAAGCAGGACTCAGGTTGCTTATGACAGTTGGCAACTACAGTTCCCGTCTTTTTATTTTCATAAACCCAGGCAGAGCCGAAAGTCAGCAGCAGACAATCCAACCGGTCCAGCCTTTCATGGGCGCTTTTCAAACGCCCGTTAATGCCTGCCAATGTTTCCTCTGCAGAGACTGAGGAAAAACTACCATGATGCATGGCACTATGCCAAAGTTCATGAAAGAGGAAAATATCGTTTTCATTGTAGCATCTGCCCGCAATGATTTCACGCAATGCCGCAGAAATGGAAAACGGATTATAAAGTACACCATAAGGATTGACGTCACAACGGAACTTGGCATCCACCAGCCTTTGCCCCATCTCGGACGCAAAACAAGAACCCATCAGCAACAGATTATTCTCTTGCGAAAGAAGGGGCATACTGGAAACTACTTCTACAGGTGTATAAAGATTCATAAGCTCGGAATAAATAAACCATTCACTTTCTCGAAAAAAAATGATGTACCAACTGCTTGCTACGCCACAAAGATAGTAAATTTCAATATATAACGGTCGAAACATAAAAAGGCAGGTGATATAACCTTTCATTATATCATCTGCCTTAAATAAAAATACTATATATTCTATTAATACCAATTAGCCGTAGGATCAGCCACCCAATCTGCAAAACCTGGATATTTATCATTAATATCCTGACGTTCAGCAGTCCATTCATATCTTGTCTCTACACGTATCTTCTGCGGAGCTTTGCCTATCTCCGCTTTCAGTGTATATACTTCAGCATTTTGGCCTTCCACTTTGATATTTACGGCACCGGTACCGTTAACTCTGTACATCACCGGAGCCTTAGTTGCCCCAGCATCCGTATTTACCATTGTAGTATTAGAAACACCAAAGAGTTCATGAACTTCACGGCTATCACCGCCTACCTCAATATACAAAGGCAAAGTACCACCCGCAGCCTGCAGGGTAATGATAGTTGCTCCCCCATTGGTCGCTACATCAAACACGACATCGTTGAAGTCAAAATCATCACTGTCTCCAAGGTCTTCTGCTATGATTCTGTACGCATTCGTATATACGGCCGGAGAGATTTTCACAATCCAATCACTATAATACCCATCTGCAGCCACTTGTTGATTTGGGTTCTGTCCGGTAGCTTCAAAGTCAAATCCCACATAATAAGCACCCCCAATATATTGTATAGTATAATTATAGTGCATTTTACCATCCAAAGAAACCCTATAGCCAAAAGAAGACGTTCCACTATTCTGCATTAGCATTATAGCCCCCTCAGTAGCATTAAAATTATTGATATGCTCATCTGATGCTGCAACCAAAAAATCCATATTAGAGTGTGAGCCACTTACATGTTGAACAAAAAAGTCGGTCCAATCCACACCAATGGATTGTGGATTCTGATGTGTTTTAAACCATTCCGTAACCACTTCTTTTTCTGTAGCCGTAATACCCTCGGGTACTTCCGTAAAATCTTTCCATTGATTGCTATTAGTGTTAGCAACACGCGTTGTCGGTGTTGCCCCAAATCCCCAATCCTGATCAACTGCAATTTCTCCATACTTCTGCACGAAAGCCGATGCATACTGTGCCTCTTTCTTAGCCGCCGCCTTTTCCGGGTCGAACAAATCGCTATCAGAACCGCAAGCGGAAAATACCACTACGCCCACAATAGCCAAAATTCCAAAGTTGAGCTTTTTCTTCATATCATTCATTGTTTATTCATTTAACAATTCGTGATTACACCCCATTCCGACACATATTACAACCAAGAATATCATTATATACAACTCAAAATTGTATAACATATTGATAAATAGGACATATTCTACTTCGCAAATATACATAATACTATATTAAATAACAACCAAAACCTCAAAAAGTTGCAATAAATAATTTATTAAGTTGTATTTTTCAATAAACATTAAATTTAAAGCATCTCTTATCATAGATGCACACATACGAGAGTACAAGTCAATTTTTGAAAGGACTAATATCTTTGCCTACCAAAATTAAATTATTCCTATATGGAGAAAAAATCGTTCCACCATGGTGGAACGATTTTTCCCCCAGGATGGAACAATATTTTCTCCATGGAGGAACGATTTACTATCAGGCATCTTTTCCCTTAACCATAGGCAGGCTGAACGAGAAATATGGCGTATGCAAAGAGAAAGTAAAAACAGAAGTGAACAAAAGAGGCTTTTTTTCCTTCTAAAACTTCCCGCCATCCGTTTTCTTTTGCTATTTTTGCATTTTGTAATCTTCAGATTAGAAATGAGAACAGAACCAACAACATATAACTTGCTTAACACCATTACATTTCCCGAGGATTTACGCCAACTCAGCGTAGAAGAGCTTCCTGAAGTCTGTAAAGAATTGAGGCAAGACATTATAAAGGAGGTTTCGTGTAACCCCGGACATTTCGCTGCCAGCCTGGGCACGGTAGAGCTGACCGTTGCCTTGCACTACGTATTCAATACTCCGTACGACCGCATAGTCTGGGATGTAGGCCATCAGGCGTACGGGCACAAGATACTGACCGGACGCCGTGAAGCATTCTCCACCAACCGTAAATTCAAGGGAGTTCGTCCTTTTCCCTCACCAGAGGAAAGCGATTATGACACATTCACCTGCGGACATGCGTCAAATTCAATCTCCGCCGCTCTTGGCATGGCTGTTGCCGCTGCCGAAAAAGGCGAGAAAGACCGCCATGTGGTCGCCGTCATCGGTGATGGAAGCATGAGCGGCGGCCTGGCTTTCGAAGGACTGAACAACGCTTCGTCTACCCCTAACAACCTTCTTATCATTCTCAACGACAATGATATGTCGATAGACAGAAGTGTAGGCGGCATGAAGCAGTACCTTTTCAACTTGACTACCAGCAACCGCTATAACCAGCTGCGCTTCAAGACATCCAGACTGCTGTTCAAAATGGGACTTTTGAACGAGGACCGCCGCAAAGCGCTGATTCGCTTCGCCAACAGCCTGAAATCAATGGCCGCCCAGCAGCAGAATATCTTTGAAGGGATGAACATCCGCTACTTCGGCCCTATCAATGGACACGATGTGAAAAACATAGCCCGTGTCCTGCGGGACATCAAAGATATGCAGGGACCGAAAATACTGCATCTGCACACTGTGAAAGGAAAAGGATTCGAACCTGCCGAGAAGAATCCCGATATCTGGCATGCACCGGGCAAGTTCGATCCGGAAACCGGAGAACGCCTCAAGGCGGATACCAGCAATTTGCCTCCGCTTTTCCAGGACGTGTTTGGGGAAACGCTGGTAGAACTGGCAAAGGAAAATCCGAAAATCGTCGGAGTAACCCCCGCCATGCCCACCGGCTGCTCTATGAACAAGCTGATGGACACCATGCCCGACCGTGCCTTCGATGTGGGTATTGCCGAAGGGCATGCAGCCACTTTCTCGGGCGGTATGGCTAAAGAAGGAATGCAGCCTTTCTGCAACATCTACTCCTCCTTCATGCAGCGGGCATACGATAATGTCATCCATGACATCGCCCTGCTCCGCCTCCCCGTCGTACTTTGCCTGGACCGCGCCGGACTGGTAGGAGAAGACGGACCGACACACCACGGAGTTTTCGACCTGGCCTATTTCCGTCCGATTCCCAACCTGACCATATCTTCACCGATGGACGAACATGAATTGCGCCGCCTGATGTACACGGCACAGTTGCCGGACCAAGGTCCGTTCGTCATCCGCTATCCCCGCGGACGCGGCGTATTGCTGGATTGGAAATGTCCGCTGGAAGAAATCCCCGTAGGCAAAGGGCGCAGACTGAAAGAAGGCAAAGACCTGGCAGTCATCACCCTCGGTCCCATAGGCAACGTGGCCGCACGTGCCATAGAGCGTGCGGAGAAGGACAAAGGAATCTCCATAGCCCACTACGACCTGCGTTTTCTCAAGCCGCTCGACGAAGCCCTGCTGCACGAGGTGGGACTCAACTTCCAGCATGTCGTCACCATAGAAGACGGTGTCAAAAAAGGAGGAATGGGCAGTGCCATACTGGAGTTCATGGCGGACAATGACTATATTCCCCATTTCAGACGTATCGGTGTACCCGATGCCTTCATAGAACACGGCACCATACAAGAGTTGCACCATCTTTGCGGAATGGACGAAGAAGGAATCTATAATCAATTGATAATTGATAGTTGAAAATTGACAGTTTGAGCATTTACCCCATAGGTCAACTATTAATTACCAACTATCAGCGAACTAAAAGTGAAAATAATTATTGCAGGTGCCGGCGCAGTAGGCACACACTTGGCCAAGTTGCTGTCCCGCGAGAAGCAGGACATCATTCTGATGGACGACAACGAAGAGAAGTTGAGCACACTGAACTCTAACTTCGACTTGATGACGGCTACAGCCTCCCCTACCTCCATAAAAGGCTTGAAAGAAGTGGGAGTGGGAGAAGCCGACCTGTTCATAGCCGTCACCCCCGATGAAAGCCGGAACATGACCGCATGCATGCTTGCCAACAATCTGGGAGCACAGAAGACCGTAGCCCGTATTGACAACTACGAATACCTGCTGCCCAAAAACAAGGAATTTTTCCAGAAGCTGGGCGTCGATTCACTCATCTACCCGGAAATGCTTGCCGCCAAGGAAATCGTGTCCTCCATCCGCATGAGCTGGGTACGCCAATGGTGGGAGTTCTGCGGAGGAGCCTTGATACTGATAGGCACCAAGATGCGCGAAAAAGCCGAGATACTGAACATCCCCCTCCATGAGTTGGGCGGACCGGAGCTGCCCTATCACGTGGTAGCCATCAAACGGGGAAGCGAAACACTGATTCCCCGTGGTGACGATACCATCAAGCTACATGACATCGTATACTTCACCACCACACGAAAATACGTCCCCTACATCCGCAAGATAGCCGGCAAAGAAGATTATGCCGATGTGCGCAACGTGATGATTATGGGTGGAAGCCGGATTGCCGTACGCACCGCCCAATACGTCCCGGACTACATGCAGGTGAAAATCGTGGACAACGACCTGAACCGCTGCAACCGCCTGACCGAGTTGCTTGACGACCGCACCATGATTATCAATGGCGACGGGCGGGATATGGACTTACTTGTGGAAGAGGGACTGAAGAACACGGAAGCCTTCGTAGCCTTGACCGGCAACTCGGAAACCAATATTCTGGCCTGCCTTGCCGCCAAACGCATGGGAGTCAGCAAAACCGTAGCGGAAGTGGAGAACATCGACTACATAGGCATGGCCGAAAGCCTTGACATCGGCACCGTCATCAACAAAAAGATGATTGCTGCCAGCCACATCTACCAGATGATGCTGGATGCGGACGTCAGCAACGTGAAATGCCTGACCTTTGCCAATGCCGATGTAGCAGAATTTACCGTTAAGGCCGGCTCGAAGATTACCAAACATCCGGTAAAAGACCTCGGCCTCCCGAAAGGAGCCACCATCGGCGGACTTATCCGCCAGGGGGAAGGCGTTGTGGTTATGGGTAACACCCTGATACAGCCGGGTGACCATGTAGTGGTATTCTGCCTGAACATGATGATTAAGAAAATCGAAAAATACTTTAACTAATTGAGAATGAGTAGTTGGTAAATGATTAACTTCAAGACAATCATACGGATTATCGGTATTCTGCTATTGCTGGAAACAGTCATGTTTCTGGTCTGTTCGGGCGTGTCCTTCTACTACAGAGAAAGCGATATGCTCGACTTCTGGAAAGCAGGAGGCATCACAGCAGGGGTAGGCTTATTGCTGGCGGCTCTCGGCAAGGGAGGTGAACGACAACTGACGCGCCGTGACGGATATGTACTGGTCAGCTTTGCCTGGGTGGCATTCTCTCTTTTCGGAATGCTGCCTTTCTATATAGGCGGATACATACCCGACATTGCCAATGCATTCTTCGAAACCATGTCCGGTTTCAGCAGTACGGGTGCCACCATCTTGGACGACATCGAGTCACTTCCTCATGGAATACTGTTCTGGCGCAGTATGACACAGTGGATTGGCGGCTTGGGAATCATCATGTTCACCATTGCAGTGCTTCCCATCTTCGGAGTCAGTGGCCTGCAGGTGTTCGCCGCCGAGGCAAGCGGCCCTACACATGACAAGGTTCATCCCCGTATCGGTATCACCGCCAAATGGATTTGGAGTATCTATGCCGGCATAACCGCTCTGCTTGTCGGTCTGCTGATGCTTGGAGGTATGGACTGGTTCGACAGTATCTGCCATGCATTTGCCACTACCGGTACCGGTGGCTTCTCCACCAAGCAGGCCAGCGTTGCCTACTACAATTCTCCTTATATAGAATATGTCATCTCCATTTTCATGTTTATCTCCGGCATCAACTTCACCTTGCTATTATTGTTCGTCAACCGGAAATTCAAGAAGTTCATCGGCAATGCCGAGCTGAAATTCTATTTCGGTTCAGTTGTGCTCTTCACTGCCGTCATAGCCATCGTGCTTTACTATACCAGTCCCATGGGGATGGAAGAATCCTTCCGCAAATCCTTGTTCCAGGTAATCTCCCTCCAGACCTCCACCGGTTTTGCGACAGATGACTATATGCAATGGACACCCGTCTTGTGGGGGCTGCTTACCATCATCATGCTGATGGGAGCGTGTGCAGGCAGTACCACCGGAGGCTTGAAGTGTATACGTATGGTAATTCTTACCAAAGTCTCACGAAACGAGTTCAAACACATCCTACACCCCAATGCCATACTTCCGGTACGGATAAACAAGCAGGTAATCTCTCCCTCCATTGTCTCCACCGTACTGGCTTTTTGTTTTATTTATATCTCCATTATAGTCATCGGCACACTGCTCATGATGGCTATGGGTGTCGGGGCTGAAGAATCAATGGGCTGCGTCATTTCCAGTATCGGTAATATGGGACCCGGATTGGGTGAAACCGGACCTGCCTATTCGTGGAATGCCCTGCCCGATGCAGCTAAATGGCTGTTATCCTTTTTAATGCTTCTGGGTCGTCTTGAGTTATTTACCGTACTGCTGCTTTTCACACCGGATTTCTGGAAACGGAATTGATTTAGGATAAAAAGTGTAAAAATAATCATTTTTTGTTATGCGGGGATAGCAAATTGAACAATACTTATTATATCTTTGCGTCCTTGAAAGAGAGAATTGTGGTATGAAGCAATGCATTAAATACTGTTTAATCATAATCTTTGCAGCCCTATTGCACGACAGTGCAACCGGAGCTGCAGATATTTTGTGCGTTCCTGCCACCCGACAAGCAGAATGCTGTACGCTGTCACAAGCTCCTACCACCCAACAAGCAGTCCAGAAGTTCTACGACTTGTTTTCACCAAACTCCCTCTGCATAGAACATGTGGACCATACGCAAGTACCAACCAACAAAAGCGTACTCCTGCGCATGTACATCTACAAGATGCAGCAGCATGCCTATGCACCGGAATGCGACCGTTTGTTGAATCTGTCTCCTCATCCCGTACCCGACGCGAATTATTACGTGTTCGGGCTAAGAAAGATTATCATTTAGAAGGCCTGCAAGCGCAGACGCTTGCCCCTGACCTCGCCGGACAACAAATCAGAGGTTTTGTCCTCCGGTGCGATGTATCTATTATTATATATCTAAAATCTTATCAGGTTTATGAACTTTACTTTGTTAGTGGTCGTCTTATTGACGGCAATCGCTTTCGTGGGTATCGTCATCGCGCTCTCCAATGCGATAGCACCCCGTTCGTACAATGCACAGAAGATGGAGCCGTACGAGTGTGGTATCCCTACCCGCGGTAAATCGTGGATGCAATTCCGGGTAGGTTACTATCTGTTTGCCATCTTGTTCCTGATGTTCGAAGTGGAAACGGTATTTCTGTTCCCTTGGACAGTCATCACCCGCGAACTTGGCGTGGCAGGACTTTTCAGTGTTTTATTTTTCCTGATTATATTGATTCTGGGCCTTGCTTATGCCTGGAGGAAAGGAGCTTTGGAATGGAAGTAACAAAGAAACCGAAAATTAAATCTATCCCTTATGAGGAGTTTACAGACAACGAAACGTTGGAGAAACTGGTTCGGGAACTTAATGCCGGAGGCGCCAATGTCGCCCTTGGCGTACTGGACGATTTCGTCAACTGGGGACGCAGCAACTCACTGTGGCCTCTTACGTTTGCAACCAGCTGTTGCGGTATCGAATTCATGGCCCTCGGCGCAGCCCGCTACGATATGGCGCGCTTCGGGTTCGAGGTAGCCCGTGCCAGTCCGCGCCAGGCAGACATGATTATGGTTTGCGGAACAATAACCAACAAGATGGCTCCCGTTCTGAAACGTCTTTACGACCAGATGGCCGATCCGAAATATGTAGTAGCCGTAGGCGGCTGTGCCGTCAGCGGAGGCCCGTTCAAGAAATCCTATCACGTGGTGAACGGTGTGGACAAGATTCTGCCGGTGGATGTCTACATTCCCGGTTGCCCTCCGCGTCCGGAAGCATTCTACTACGGCATGATGCAATTGCAGCGTAAAGTGAAAATAGAGAAATACTTCGGTGGAGTAAACAGAAAAGAAGAGAACCACTAATCAGTACTTAAAAATATGGAAATAAAATACATAGAGCCCTCAGTCCTGCACGACGAAATGCTGCGTCTGCGGAAAGAGAAACAAATGGACTTCCTGGAATGCCTCAGCGGTATGGATTGGGGAATACCCGACGAGAAAGACGCACCGGACACCCCCCGCGGACTCGGTGTAGTCTATCTGTTGGAATCTACTGTTACCGGCGAACGGATAGCGGTACGCACCGCCACTCTAAACCGGGAACATCCCGAACTTCCTTCCGTCAGCGATATCTGGAAAGCTGCGGATTTCAACGAGCGCGAAGTCTACGACTTTTACGGCATCGTTTTCATCGGTCATCCGGATATGCGCCGACTCTATCTGCGCAATGACTGGGTAGGCTATCCCATGCGTAAAGACAATGAGCCGGAAAAAGATAATCCGTTGCGTATGGACAACGAAGAAACGGTGGACACCACCATGGAATTGGAGCTGAATCCCGACGGTAGCATCAAGAATAAGGAGATGCAACTTTTCGGTGATGAGGAATATGTGGTGAACATCGGTCCCCAACATCCGGCCACCCACGGCGTAATGCGCTTCCGTGTATCATTGGAGGGTGAAATCATCGACAAGATTGATGCCAACTGCGGCTACATCCACCGGGGTATCGAGAAGATGTGCGAAAGCCTGACCTATCCGCAGACCTTGGCTCTAACCGACCGTCTGGACTACCTGGGCGCACACCAGAACCGCCATGCCTTGTGCATGTGTATCGAGAAGGCAATGGGCGTGGAAGTAAGCGAACGCGTGCAGTACATACGTACCATCATGGACGAGTTGCAGCGAATAGACTCTCACCTGCTGTTCTATTCTTGTCTTGCTATGGACCTGGGTGCATTAACGGCCTTCTTCTACGGTTTCCGCGACCGCGAAAAGATACTCGACATCTTTGAGGAAACTTGCGGCGGACGCCTCATCATGAACTACAACACCATCGGTGGCGTGCAGGCAGACATTGCTCCCGGCTTCGTAAAGAAAGTGAAGGAGTTTATCCCCTACCTCCGCGGTATCCTACACGAATATCACGACGTATTCACCGGGAACATCATTGCCCAGCAACGTCTGAAAGGTGTGGGTATACTCTCACGGGAAGATGCCATCGCCTTTGGAGCTACCGGAGGCACCGGACGCGCCAGCGGATGGGCCTGCGACGTGCGTAAGCGTATGCCATATGCCGTATATGACAAGGTGGACTTTAAAGAAATCATCCGCACCGAAGGCGATTCATGGGCACGCTACCTTATCCGTATGGATGAAATTCTGGAGAGCCTGAAGATTATCGAGCAACTGATAGACAACATCCCGGAAGGAGCCTACCAGGAAAAGATGAAACCTATTATCCGCGTACCGGAAGGCACTTATTATGCAGCCGTAGAAGGTAGCCGCGGTGAGTTCGGCGTCTTCCTCGAAAGCCATGGCGACAAGATGCCTTACCGCCTGCATTTCCGCAGTACGGGCTTGCCATTGGTATCGACCGTAAATACGATTTGCCGCGGAGCTAAAATCGCCGACCTTATTGCCATTGGCGGAACATTGGATTATGTAGTACCAGATATTGACAGATAAAAGGATTTACGATTTGACAATTTACAATTTACCATGCGGAATTACAGCGCAGCCAAATTGTAAATTGTACATTGTGAATTGTAAATCAAAAAGCGCCTCGTAAATTGTAAATAGTAAATTGTAAATAGTAAATGAACAACGTGTTTGACTTTAGTATAGTAACCAACTGGATACACCAGATGCTGACTTCCCTGATGCCGGAAGGTCTGGCAATATTCCTCGAATGCGTGGTGATTGGCGTATGCATCATCTTGATGTATGCCGTGCTTGCCATCATCCTGATTTACATGGAGCGTAAAATATGCGCCTTCTTCCAATGCCGCCTCGGTCCGATGCGCGTGGGGAAATGGGGATTGCTCCAAGTGCCCTGCGACGTCATCAAGATGTTGACAAAGGAAATCATTGATTTGAAATTCTCTGACCGGTTCCTCTACAATCTGGCACCGTTCATGGTAATCATCGCTTCTTTCCTGACATTTGCCTGCCTGCCCATCAACAAGGGATTGGAGGTATTGGACTTCAATGTAGGAGTGTTCTTCCTGCTGGCTGCATCGAGTATCGGCGTAGTGGGTATCCTGCTGGCAGGCTGGAGTTCCAACAATAAATTCTCGCTGATTGGAGCCATGCGAAGCGGTGCGCAGATTATCAGCTACGAGTTGTCCTGCGGATTGAGCATACTGACAATGGTAGTGTTGATGGGAACCATGCAGTTCTCCGAAATAGTAGAAGGACAAGCTGACGGCTGGTTCATCTTCAAGGGACATATCCCTGCATTGATAGCCTTCATCATCTACCTCATTGCCGGAAATGCGGAAACCAACCGCGGTCCCTTCGACTTGCCCGAAGCCGAAAGCGAGTTGACTGCCGGATACCATACGGAATACAGCGGTATGGGCTTCGGATTCTTCTATCTGGCAGAATATTTGAATCTGTTTATCGTAGCCTCCGTGGCAGCCACCATCTTCCTGGGAGGCTGGATGCCGCTACACATCGTAGGCCTGGACGGCTTCAACGCAGTGATGGATTACATTCCGGGATTTGTATGGTTCTTCGGAAAGGCCTTCTTCGTAGTCTTCCTGCTGATGTGGATAAAGTGGACCTTCCCCCGCCTGCGTATTGACCAGATTCTGAATCTGGAGTGGAAGTACCTGGTACCCATCTCTATGGTGAACTTGATTTTGATGGTATTAATTGTAGTATTTAAATTGCATTTCTAACCGGCGTAGCGCCGGAGCAAGATTTCCTTGCGGATAATTTTAATAAAGGCAAAAGTAATGAAAGAAAAGAACTCTTATATCGGCGGACTCATACACGGCGTCACTTCTCTGCTGACAGGTATGAAGACAACCATGACCGTATTCTGCCGACGAAAGACTACCGAACAATATCCGGAAAACCGCTCGACATTGAAACTCTCCGACCGTTTCCGTGGCACGCTGACCATGCCCCATAATGATAAAAATGAACATCGGTGTGTAGCTTGCGGTTTGTGCCAGATGGCTTGTCCCAACGACACTATCAAGGTGACCGGCGAGATGGTTGAAACGGAAGACGGCAAGAAAAAGAAGATATTGGTTAAGTACGAATACGACCTCGGTTCGTGCATGTTCTGCCAACTCTGTGTGAATGCCTGCCCTCACGATGCCATCACGTTCAACCAGGATTTTGAGCATGCAGTGTTCGACCGCACGAAACTGGTCATGACGCTGAACCGTCCGGGCAGCCATGTAGAAGAAAAAAAGAAACCCGCTGCTCCCAAAGAAGAGACAACAAAGTAATTCGTTAATAGTAACTTGTAATTAAACAACATGGAAATAACTCTTGAAACAGTAGTATTCTACTTCCTTGCGGCCTTTATCACCGTATTTTCCATCTTGACGGTAACGACCCACCGCATGGTGCGCTCGGCCACCTACCTGCTGTTCGTACTTTTCGGTACGGCAGGCATCTACTTTCTGCTGGGTTACACCTTCCTCGGTTCCGTGCAGATTATGGTCTATGCCGGCGGTATCGTAGTGCTCTACGTCTTCTCCATACTGCTTACCAGTGGCGAAGGCGATGTCATCGAGAAGTTAAAGCGTAGCAGGTTCCTTGCCGGACTGGGTGCCACCGTGGGCGGTGCCATCATCGTAGTATTCATCACTTTGAAGCATAAGTTCATTGCCACCACCGACGTGGAACCTTTGGAGGTCAACATCAAGACCATCGGTCACCACATGCTGAGCGGTGACAAGTATGGTTATCTGCTTCCCTTCGAAGCTGTCAGCATCTTGTTATTGGCATGTATCGTAGGTGGATTATTAATAGCACGTAAAAGATAAGAATTATGATACACATGGAATATTATCTGATAGTTTCGGCTATCATGTTTTTCGCAGGCATCTATGGGTTCTTTACCCGCCGCAACACGCTGGCGATACTTATCAGCATCGAGCTGATTCTGAATGCCACGGACATCAACTTTGCGGTGTTCAACCGTTTCCTATTCCCCGGAGGACTGGAAGGATATTTCTTCTCTTTATTCTCCATCGCCATCTCGGCGGCCGAAACGGCTGTAGCCATTGCCATCATGATTAACATCTACCGTAACATCCGCAGCATCCAGGTGAACAAACTGGATGAGATGAAATGGTAAGAGCCAAAATCGCCAAACGATGTTTCTTGAATAGTAATAATTGATAAACATAGTATATATGGAATATACAATATTAATCCTTCTGCTCCCTTTCCTCTCTTTCCTCGCCCTGGGACTTGGAGGTAAATGGATGTCGCACCGCATTGCCGGCCTTATCGGAACTGCAGTACTGGGCCTGGTCGCAGTGCTTTCCTATCTCACCGCAGGAATGTACTTCAGCGCTCCCCGCCTTGCTGACGGTACGTACGAGACGCTGATGCCCTATAACTTCAAATGGCTGCCCTTCACAGAAAGCCTCAGTATCGACATGGGCATTCTGCTTGACCCGATTTCGGTCATGATGCTCGTAGTCATCAGCACCGTTTCGCTGCTAGTACACATATACTCTTTCGGTTACATGAAGGGCGAACGCGGTTTCCAGCGCTACTACGCCTTCTTGTCGCTCTTCACCATGTCCATGCTCGGACTGGTAGTGGCTACGAATATCTTCCAGATGTATCTTTTCTGGGAGTTGGTGGGCGTGTCCTCCTATCTGCTGATTGGTTTCTACTATACGAAACCCGCAGCTATTGCTGCTTCGAAGAAAGCATTTATCGTTACCCGTTTTGCTGACCTAGGTTTCCTTATAGGTATCCTTGTCTATGGATATTATGCCGGCACATACACCTTCAGCCCCAATGAGATGGCGCTGGCAAAGGGCGGTGCGGCCATGATTCCGCTTGCCTTGGGACTGATGTTCATCGGTGGCGCCGGAAAGAGTGCCATGTTCCCGTTGCACATCTGGCTGCCCGATGCCATGGAAGGTCCTACGCCAGTCAGTGCACTGATTCATGCCGCCACGATGGTGGTTGCAGGGGTCTATCTGGTGGCACGCATGTTCCCGTTGTTCATAGAGTATGCTCCCAGCGTGCTGCACATCGTGGCATACGTAGGAGCTTTCACGGCATTCTATGCCGCCAGTGTGGCATGTGTGCAGAGTGATATCAAACGTGTACTGGCATTCTCCACCATCTCCCAAATCGGTTTCATGATGGTGGCGCTGGGTGTATGTACATCAGCCGACCCGCACGAAGGGGGACTGGGCTACATGGCAGGCATGTTCCACTTGTTCACACATGCCATGTTCAAGGCATTGCTGTTCCTCGGAGCGGGTAGCATCATCCATGCCGTACACAGTAACGAGATGTCTGCCATGGGCGGACTGCGGAAGTATATGCCCATTACGCATATCACGTTCCTCATCGCATGTCTCGCCATTGCTGGTATCCCGCCGTTCTCCGGATTCTTCTCCAAAGATGAAATCCTGACGGCATGCTTCCTGTTCAGCCCCACTATGGGATGGATTATGACAGTGATTGCAGGTATGACAGCATTCTATATGTTCCGTCTTTATTATGGTATCTTTTGGGCCGGCTCAGAGCCGGGACAAAAGTCGGCAAGTGATGGGGGCGACAGCCACGTGCCTCACCCCCACGAGAGTCCTCTGGCGATGACCCTGCCCCTGATGCTCCTTGCTGTGGTTACGATAGTTGCCGGTTTCATTCCTTTCGGACACTTCATCAGTTCCAACGGTGAAGCATATAACATCCATCTGGACTGGAGTGTGGCAGGTACAAGTATCGCCGTAGCGGTGGTTTCCATAGCCATTGCCACCTACATCTATGCAGGTAGCCGACAGCCCGTTGCCGATACATTGGCACACCGTTTCAAAGGCTTGTGGACAGCAGCTTACCACCGCTTCTATCTGGACGAGGTCTACCAGTTCATCACCCACCGCATCATCTTCGGCTGCATCTGCCGCCCCATCGCCTGGTGGGACCGCCATGTAGTGGACGGCTTCTTCAACTTCCTTGCCTGGAGTGCCGAGGCTACCAGTGACGAGATACGCGGTCTGCAGAGCGGACGCATCCAGCAATATACATTTGTATTCCTGCTGGGCACGCTGGCACTGATACTGCTACTATTGCTATAACCCGAGATTTTTCAATCGTAAATCGTAAATCGTTAAATCGTAAATATAAAGATGAACTTTTTATCATTATTCGTACTCATCCCCTTGCTGATGTTGCTGGGTCTTTGGCTCAGCCGCAACATCGCACAAATACGCGCGGTGATGGTGACCGGTGCATCGGCTCTGCTGGTTCTTTCTGCAGCATTGACCGTGATGTACCTCAATGCACGCCACGCTGGTGCCACGGATGAAATGCTGTTCCGTGCCGACATGGTCTGGTATCCTGCACTCAACATCCACTATTCGGTAGGAGTAGACGGTATTTCGGTAGCCATGCTGCTGCTTTCGGCCATCATTGTCTTTACCGGAACATTCGCCTCCTGGAGGCTGCAACCGCTGACTAAAGAATATTTCCTTTGGTTCACCTTCCTCTCCATCGGTGTGTTCGGGTTCTTCATCTCGATAGACCTGTTCACCATGTTCATGTTCTACGAAGTTGCCCTCATTCCCATGTACCTGCTTATCGGTGTATGGGGGTCGGGACGCAAGGAGTACTCTGCCATGAAGCTGACACTGATGCTGATGGGCGGCTCCGCCTTCCTGCTTATCGGTATCCTGGGTATCTACTACGGTGCCGGAGCCACCTCTATGAACCTATTGGAAATAGCACAGATGCACAATATTCCCATCGAACAGCAACGTATCTGGTTCCCGCTCACCTTCCTCGGTTTCGGTGTGCTGGGCGCTCTGTTCCCGTTCCACACATGGAGCCCCGACGGTCACGCCTCCGCACCGACTGCCGTATCCATGCTCCATGCCGGTGTATTGATGAAACTGGGAGGTTACGGATGTTTCCGCATAGCCATGTACCTGATGCCCGAAGCTGCACAAGAACTGGGATGGATATTCCTGATTCTTACCGGAATCTCCGTGGTATACGGTGCATTCTCCGCTTGTGTACAAACCGACTTGAAGTATATCAATGCCTACTCTTCCGTCAGCCATTGCGGCCTGGTGTTGTTCGCCATCCTGATGATGAACCAGACAGCTTGCACGGGTGCCGTTCTGCAGATGCTCTCTCACGGACTGATGACAGCCTTGTTCTTCGCCCTTATCGGTATGATATACGGACGTACCCATACGCGTGACGTCCGCGAACTCTCCGGTCTGATGAAGATTATGCCTTTTCTGGCTGTCTGCTATGTAATCGCCGGTCTTGCCAATCTGGGACTGCCCGGACTCAGCGGTTTCATTGCCGAAATGACCATCTTCACCGGTTCGTTCCAGCATCCCGATACGTTCCACCGCGTGTGGACGGTCATTGCATGCAGCTCCATCGTGATTACGGCAGTCTATATCCTGCGACTGGTAGGAAAGATTCTCTATGGCACCTGCACTAACAAGCATCACCTCACCTTGAGCGATGCAACCTGGGACGAACGTACAGCGGTCATCATCCTCATCGCATGCGTTGCCGCCCTCGGTATGGCACCATGGTGGATTAGCGGCATGATTGGAGACAGCGTGCTGCCAATAACTGATTTATTTACGATTTGACGATTTACGATTGATAAATGACTTGTAAATCCCAAGAGTAACCTCAATCGTAAATCGTAAAATCGTAAATCCCAAGAGTAATTTCAATCGTAAATCGTAAATCGTAAAATCGTAAATAGATATGGATTATTCTCAATTCCTCCTGCTCAAAGAAGAGCTTTCGCTGATATTGGTCATCGTCATCCTTTTTGTCGCCGACCTCTTCATGAGTCCGGATGCACACAAGAATGACGGCAAACCGGTGCTGAACACAATGCTGCCCGTTGCTCTGCTGACCATACACACACTTATCACCATCGTTCCCGGTCCTGTGGCAGATGCTTTCGGCGGCATGTATCACAATCAGCCGATACAGAGCATCGTGAAATCCATCCTCAGTATAGGTACACTGATTGTATTCCTGATGGCGCACGAATGGATGCGCCGTCCAGACACTGCCATCAAACAAGGTGAGTTCTACATTCTGACACTTTCCACCCTGCTGGGTATGTACTTCATGATTTCCGCCGGACACTTCCTGATGTTCTTCATCGGACTGGAGACGGCAAGCATCCCGATGGCAGCCCTGGTTGCCTTCGACAAATACCGCCACCACTCTGCCGAGGCAGGTGCCAAATATATTCTCACGGCATTGTTCTCCAGCGGATTGCTGCTATACGGATTATCTTTAATTTACGGTACGGTAGGCACTCTCTACTTTGCCGACATACCGGCACGCCTCACCGGCGACCCGTTGCAGATTATGGCATTCGTATTCTTCTTCTCCGGCATGGGATTCAAAATATCACTGGTGCCTTTCCATCTTTGGACAGCAGACGTTTACGAAGGCGCTCCAAGTACGGTAACCGCTTATTTAAGCGTTATCTCCAAAGGCTCTGCCGCTTTCGTGCTGATGACTATCCTCATCAAGGTATTCGCCCCGATGGTAGCTCAATGGCAAGAAGTGCTCTACTGGATCATCATCGCCTCTATCACGCTTGCCAATCTCTTCGCCTTGCGTCAGCAGAACTTGAAACGATTGATGGCTTTTTCCAGTATCTCGCAGGCAGGTTATATCATGCTGGGTATTATCAGCGGCACTTCACAAGGTATGACTTCATTGGTCTTTTATGTATTGATTTACATGTTTGCCAACCTCAGCGTATTTACAGTCATCACGATTGTAGCCCTGCGTGCCCATAAATTCACGCTCGACGACTACAACGGGCTGTACAATACCAATCCAAAGCTCGCTTTCCTGATGACCTTAGCCTTGTTCTCTCTGGCAGGCATCCCGCCGTTTGCGGGCTTCTTCTCGAAGTTCTTCATCTTTGCGGCAGCTTTCGAAGGCGGCTTCCATCTGCTGGTATTCATTGCCCTTATCAATACAATCATCTCGCTTTATTACTATCTGAAGATTGTAAAGGCAATGTACATCAACAAGAGCGACGAGCCGATTGCAGCATTCCGCAGTGACAACTATACACGTGCCAGCCTGGCCATTTGCACGCTGGGTATTGTGGTACTGAGTATTGCAAGTGTGGTATATCAATCCATCGATAAGTTCTCATTCGGATTATAACCGGAGGGTATCATCACTTACCACAAATTACACAGATTGGCACAAATTATCTTTAGAAGTTCTGATAATCAAGAGCTTTGACTTGTGTTAATCTGCATAATTTGTGGTGAGTGTGTATTTTAGCACATTTCCATACTATACAATCGGCAGCACAAACCAAAAGCATGAGCCTTTCCCCGGTTCACTGTCCACACCGATTGTGCCACCCAACTGCTCTATAATGCTCTTGCTGATAGAAAGCCCCAGGCCGGTGCCATGCACAAACGTATTCAGCTTTATAAAACGGTCGAATATCTGAGCCTGCATTTCCGGCTCAATGCCAAGGCCCGTATCGGCCACATAAAAACGCAAATGAGTTTCATCCACCTTATTATATCCTACACGTATACTTCCCGCAGTGGTGAACTTGATGGCATTGTTGACAAAGTTGGCTATGACCTGATTCAAACGGTTACGGTCACTGACAATCCGGCATTCCGGCAGATGACGGTCGAAGAGAACTTCCACACCCGGTTTAGCCTTCATCTTCATGAAGCGCACGATGTCCTCACACAGCATGTTCACGTCCAGCTCTTTTTCCACAAAGTCAAATGTCCCGGCCTCTATCTTGGACAAATCCAGTATGTCGGAAATCAGCTGCAACAGCAGGTCATTGTTTTCTTCAATAATCGCCATATACTGCCTTTTTTCCTCCATGTCCCCGGTCTCTCCCATCAGACTGGAGAAACCGACAATCGCATTCAGGGGCGTACGTATCTCATGGCTCATATTGGCAAGGAAGGCACTCTTCAGACGGTCGGCGGTTTCTGCCTTCTCCTTGGCTTCAATCAGCATAGCCTCCGTCTCCTTCAATTCCGTAATGTCATAGTTGACGCCTATCAGCTCTATTTGTCCGTTCTCCGGTTCAAACAGATTGACAACCACATTGGTACGTACCCAGTTCCATTTTCCCTTTTCGCCCGGACGCTCAATGCGCATCTCTCCCTGGAAATGTTTGGCTTCGCCCACACGGGCCTTACTGAAGAAATCAAGCATCCTCCTGCGGTCACTGGGGTACATCTTGCTGTATATTCCCACGACATCCGCCAATTGGGTATTCTCGTCCTCTCCCATATTCTTATACCATTGCTTGATGGCATAGCCTTTCCGGTCGAGCAGGTTCAGCTTGGCATAACCTACCTTCGCATAATCCGATATAAGCAGGAAGAAATTCTCGAAATCACAGATACGGCTCATGGCATCAATCCGTTCCGTATTGTCGATGTTAATCATGGCATAGCCGGTAAAGTTACCTTTACTGTCATACACCTTGCTCACTTTCGTATAAAGATGTATCACATCCTTCGGCTGTTTGGAAGTGGAGTAATACCCTTCAGTCCGGTCGAAAGCATAATTCAGGCGAAAGTCGACCATATCCTCAGTCTGTATACGTTCTGCCAATTGGGCGGACACATTCGGGTTCTCGAATAAGTTCACTCCAATGACATCCTGTTTGTCACGGACCCCGAATATCTCCATATCCTTATTGTTGATGTCTACCAGGAATCCGTCTTTGTCATAGATTTCCACCCCGGCCGGTATATTGGCAAAGATATTCTTGAACAGTTTTTCGCTATGGTCCAAAGCCAGATGAGTCTGTACCGAGTCTGTCGTATCGAGGAATAACGCCACCACTTCATTCTTTTCCGGAGAGTATATCACCACGTGGCAGTGCTTGTTGGTAAGCTCAAAACACATGTCCATTTCCTTATGTGTCCCGGTGTTCACTATCTCAAGCAGATATTCCAGTCTGGGGGCCGCCTCCCTTGAAAAGGACGAGGCTGTCTTGCCGATAAACGTCGACGCAGGTTTTCCCAGAAAATCGGCAAAGATAGAATTCGCATCTGTCACATAATACCCGTAGGGGTTGTCCTTTTCATCACAGACAATGGACATCCGCACATACCCCAAAGGCATATAGCGGAACAAGTTGCTGAGGAAAGTACGTTCGCGCACAGCCTCATCCTTCGTTTTGCGCAACTCTATGCAAATGCTGATGACATTTGCCAACGAACTAAACCATTGGTAATCCTCGTTAGTCCACATTCGGGTACGGTCCACCAAATCAATGCCCATATATCCCCACACCTGGTCATTGGCAACCAGCGGAGTTACCATCAAGGACTTTATATTCTGTCTCGCCAGAATTTCATATTCGGCGTAAGCGTGCTCCGGCAGTTGCCTCAGCGTTTCCAGCAGAACGGGCTTTTGTGCCATAATCTGTGACGTCCACCACGGCAGGCTGTCAGCCTGAACTCCTTGAAGCATTTCTTTCTCAGGAGCCACTCCCGGAGCCACCACCTCGTATGTGCAGCTCTGGTACCGGCACTTCTCATCATATTGGAATATATAGACACGTCCGCCGCGAAAGAAATCAAGAATATCTTTCAGTATGTCGTAAATGCCCGCACTTATATCCTCGTCTTTCAGGAAGCGGAATAGGGAATGGGATATTGAGGTCTGCCGATAAAGTAAATCGTTCACTCTTTGCAAAGCCTGCTTCGCAGCCTCCTCCTTCGGCATCTCTACGCGCTGCAACACTCCGAAAGCCTTCAATGTACCATCCGGCAAATGCTCCTTATACCCCACGCGCGAGTAGACCCAGACCACTCCTTCAGTAGAATAGATAGGAAACGTCTGTTCATAGACCTCCATATTCTGAATGGCAAGGAACTCCCGGCTGATACGCGTCCGATAGTCTTCGCGTATCATTTTACCGAAATCCTCAAAGCTCAGGTATTCCCCTTCCAAGCCTAACAACTTACAGACATATTCGGAGCAGAGATACTGCCTTGAAGAAAAATCAGCCTCCCACCAACCTATCCGGCCAAGAATGGAAAGGCGCCGGAAACGTTCACTATCGTCACGATGAACAGCCATATATTTATCAATATTGGTTTGAGATACAAAAATAGCCATAAAACTCTAATAAGCAACCATTAGAAACCTTTTTCGTCCCAAGCAGCCTATATATAAGGATAACAAACAATCCGGAAGAATGTGCGGTAACCAAATCGTAATAGATTTGAAAATGAAACGTATGCTCCATGTATCACCGGTGTAATGTCATTGCCTCATCTTTGCAGCGGATTAAAAAACGTACAAAGAAAAGAGATGAGCATGAAATTAGACTTGGGAAAGATTTTCTTCCTTATTTTATTCCTCACACTTTCCGTCATGGCTGCCACGGCGGGAACCGTCAAAGGGACAATCACCGACCGACAAACCAAAGAGCCGCTGACGGGAGCCACCGTGCAAGTAAGCGGAACAGCACAAGGCGCCGTCGCCGATTTGGATGGTAACTATACACTGGAGCTGAAGAACGGGACCTATACCCTCACCGTCCGTTACATCGGCTACAAAGACATGACGATGAACGCCGTAGAGATAAAGGGTGAAACCGTGCTGAACTTCGACATGGAGCCGGACACGCAAACCCTGGGCGAAGTGCAGGTCACCGCCAAGAAGAACCTCGAAGGCGAACGTGCCTTGCAAATGGAACGGCAAAAAGCGACCCTCGCCATCGAGAACCTCGGTTCCAAAGAGATGTCCCTCAAAGGCATCGGCAATGTGGAAGAAGGAGTAAAGAAAATAACGGGTATCTCCATCGCCAGCGCCGGACAACTTATCGTCCGCGGACTGGGCGACCGCTACAGCACCACCACGCTGAACGGTCTGCCTATCGCCTCGCCCAACCCGGACAACAAGCTGGTGCCGCTCGACCTCTTCCCTTCATCCACCGTACAGAACATCACCGTCAGCAAGGTGTATGATGCCGCCGCCTTTGCCGACTACAGTGGTGCGCATATCAACATCAGCACCAAAGAAAACATACCGGAAGATTTCTTCCAACTGAGCCTCAACATGGGCGGGAAGTTCAACACTTTGGGCAAAGACCGCTATCAGATGGACTGCAGCGGCTCGCTCTTGAAGACACCCGGCGTAGACGCGGCCGCCCTCGACATGCCCTTGATGGAGTTTGACAAATACGTGAAGACCCGCAATATCTTCGATACCTCCTTCAGCGCCAGCAAGAAGAGTTCGTTGCCCGAACTGGGCGGAAACCTCGGTTTCGGCAAGAACTTCGGTATGGGCAACCAGACACTCAGCCTGCTTGCCTCCTTCAGCGCCAGCAACGGCTACCAGAACATGGAAGATGCCTTCTACAAGACATTCGAAGCCACCGGCACCGTGCAGGACGACTTCTCCTACGACAGCTTTGCGCAGGAACTGAAGCTCGCCGCCCTCGGCTACCTGGGCTACACCCTGCGCCGAAGCGACCGCATAGGCTACACTTTCTTCTACGCCCGCAATGCCATCGACACCTACCAGCGCCGCGAAGGGACTGACGCAGAAGGGCACGAGCTGACCGGCAGCAACAACATCATGCACATATATACCCTGCAAAACCACCAGCTGAACGGAATCCATAACTTCGGCGAGGGCGACAGGTGGCAACTGACCTGGGGAGGCTCGTACAGCAAGACCGGTAGTGAAGAGCCCGACCGCCGCCAAGTGATGTACGTCAAGGACAACGACGGCAGCCTCAGGCTCTTCAAGCTGAACCGCCAAGAGACTATGCGCTACTTTGGCAGCCTGGACGAAGAAGAGTGGAATGCCAACCTCGCCATGCGCTGGAAGTGGAACGACACCAGCCACCTCAAGCTCGGCTTCAACTACAAGGACAAGAACCGCGACTATAGCGCTACCCGCTTCTACTACAACCTGAACAAACTGAACCCCGTCATCACCGACATCTACAACACCGACGGCTTCCTCAACCAGCAGAACATTGCCGACGGACAAATCGTGGTACAGCGTGTGATGCAGCCCAAAGACAGCTACCGTGCCGGAAACGAAATCTACTCCGCCTACCTGCTGACCGATTTCTATCCCACCGAAGCTCTCTTGGTGAACCTCGGCCTGCGCTACGAAATGAGCAAGCAATGGGTGCGCTACGCCAGCGACGGCGGCGACTGGTACTCCCGTCGGCGCAATTCAGACAAGAACGACCTCTTCCCCGCCCTGAACCTGAAATATGCGGTGAACCCCACCAACAGCATCCGCTTCTCTGCCTCGCGCACCGTCACCCGCCCCTCGTTCATCGAGATGGCACCCTTCCTCTACCAAGAGTCCTACGGTTCGGCACAAATCCGCGGTAACGAAGAGTTGCAGAACGGCTACAACTATAACTTCGACCTGCGTTACGAACGCTTCGGCAAGGACGGCGACATGCTCTCCGTGACCGGCTACTTCAAATACCTCGACAGCCCCATCGAACGCATCCAAGACCTGCAAGGCGGTGCCACGCTGCACAGCTTCAAGAATGCCGACAACGGCATGGCTGCCGGTGTGGAACTGGAGATGCGCAAACGGCTCGTCAAAGACCTGCGCCTGAGTGCCAACATCAGCTACATGTACACCAACGTGAAGCTGCCCCAAGGCGGTGCCTACACCAACAAGGAACGTTCGCTGCAAGGCGCATCGCCCATACTTGCCAATGCCGACCTCACCTACTCGCCACGCTTCGGCGAAGACAGGCAGCTCAACCTCGCCCTGCTCTACAACCTGCAAGGCAGCCGCATCCATGCAGTAGGCGTGTCGGGTCTGGGCGATGTCAGGCAACAGACGCTGCACACGTTGAACTTCAGCGCCGGATATAGCCTGAACAAGCACTTCAACCTGAAGCTGCAAGTGAACGACCTGCTGAACCGCGATGTCATCTTCGAGCAAGATGTACCCACCACGGGGCAGGAGATGGAAGTGGAGCGCTACCGCAAGGGGACGAACTTTGAGGTGGGAATAAGCTACAACCTATAAAGTCCCCTCCCTCCCCTGAAGGGAACGGAGAACACTCTTTGACAAACAAGCAGATTTAAGAGAATCTATCTGAATGACAGACAGATGAATTGAATATAACAACTAAAACAATTGAATTATGAAAGCAATGAAATGGAAATTCCACTCTCTGGCCTTTGTAGCCGGCATGTCTATCCTCACCGCTTGCAGCAGCGACGACAACAACGACAATGGCGGCAACGGCGGCAACGGAAACGGCAATGAAATCGAAAACGGTACGATACTGAAAGGTACCGTCACCTCCGACGTGACCCTGGCTGCCGGAAACACCTACAAGCTGAGCGGCGAATACATCGTAGAAGAAGGTGCCACGCTCCACATAGAGGAAGGCGTGAAGATTATCGCCGTCTACGATGACATCGCAGACTACATCCTCGTGAAGCAGGGCGGTAAAATCAACGCCATAGGCACGCCGGACAAACCCATCGTAATGACCAGCGAAAAAGAAGAGCCGGGCGCATGGGGAGGCATACACATCTGCGGACGCGCCCACACCAATGCCGAAGGCGGCAAGGGAAGTTCTGAAATAGGCGGCGCCGTTTACGGCGGCAACGATGATGCCGACAACTCGGGCACGCTGCAATACATTCGTCTGGAATACACCGGCTTTGCCTTCGATGAAGAGCACGAAGCCAACGGTATCTCTTTCTACGGCGTAGGCAACGGTACCATCGTGGACCACTGCCAAGCCTACAAAGGTTCCGACGACGGCTTTGAGTTCTTCGGCGGCTCGGTAAACGTGAGCAACCTCGTAGCCGTAAGCTGTAGCGACGACTCCTTCGACTGGACCGAAGGCTGGAACGGCAAAGGCACCAACCTCGTGGCTTACCAAGAAGCCGAATCCACACTGGGCTACGACTGCGACTGCCTGATGGAGTGCGACAACAACGGCAGCAACAACGCCGCCACTCCCGTTGCCCACCCCGTATTGAAGAACCTCATCCTCGTCGGCAACGGCGGCAGCAAGCAAGGCATCCGTCTGCGTGCCGGCACGGAAGTGGAAATAGACAACGCCAAGGTCTGCGGCAAAGGCCAACCCCTGACCGTGGAAACCGCCCTTACCGAAAACGCCCTGAAGAACGGCACTTCCAAGCTGACCAACATCACCCTCACCGCCGAGCTGAGCTGCAAAGAAGGCATCTACACCCATGCCGACTTTATCGCCGTGACAAGCAACAAGGTGGACGCCAACCTGAGCTATAGTTCTTTCGAGGACATCAAGAAAGAATGCAGCTGGATGAACGGAAACTGGGTGAAGTAAAAAAAAAGAAGCACTCACAAGACTATAAAGAAACACACAACTTCTTCAACAGCGTACCCCTCGAATGCCTTCCGGCTTCAAGGGGTACGCGCTGTTTCAAGAAAGAAACTAAAAGTACCGTTTACTTCTTCTTCAGCTCCTTCTTCAATTCCTGAACCTGAAAGCTGAACAAGTCCAGATGACGGCAAACGCGCTGCATGAAACTGCCTGCCGCCCTGAAGCAGATACGCGAAATGCGCACTTTATCTGCCGTACAGTCCTCTATCCGTTCCACCGGTTCGCTGGTGATGGAGGGAAAAAAGTTTCCAAGTCCCTTGATGTTCACCGTGCGTCCACTGGCCAGATAGTCCGCTATAATATCCGGCAGTTGCACCAGCACGGACTGGGCATCGCCCACCTGCAGGGAGCTGACAAAAGCCAGCCTCTTGGCCAGTTCGTCATTGCTCACCGGTTCCGGCTGAAGCACTTTTGACGCCGCGTAGTAGCGCACCACTTCCTTGTCTCCACTCTTGTCCACCTTCTTGCGGACCACATAATTCATTGACATACCAATCTTTCTTTATAATTAGGTTCGTAAAAAACGAAAGATATTCCCGCCCGACGCGAGGCACACCTACAACTTGCATACACAAAGCCTATACCTTACGGTAAAGACTCCGTGACCGAATACCTTTCACTATATGACTGAATACCTAAAACACCCGGATGTATTGCCCCAAAACATGGGGATGTTTTCACCCAAAACACCCGGATGTAATACCCCAAAACATGGGGATGTTTTGGGAGAAAAGATGGGGATGTTCTGACCTTTCAGTATAGGGTTCAAAGGTAATGACTCCCTATGAGAAATACAATAGATATAGGCCTTTTTGATGGTCGGAATCAAGCTCCTTTTTCTTCGGAAGCAGCAGGCAGTACCCGCTGGAAATCTCTGCCGGACGGAGACTGGAATACCTGCAAATCGAATTCGGGGATGATTGCCAGCACATGGTCGAACACATCCGCCTGCACCCCTTCATAGGGCACCCAATCCTTCAGCGCACAGAAGAAATAAAGTTCTATCGGGATACCGCGGTCGGTAGGCTGGAGTTGGCGCACCATGCAGGTCAGTTCCTGATTTACGTCGGGAAGACTTTTCAAATAAGCCGTCAGATACGCCCGGAACACCCCCAGATTGGTCTGGCGGCGTCCGTTGACGAGGATGGAGTTATCGATGCCGTTTTCCACATTGTACTTTTCAATCACTTCCTCCGTCTGCTCCACATAATCTTTCAGTAGCTGTATCTTGCGATATTTTGCCAGCATCTCCGGGGTGCAGAAACGGACGCTGGTCATGTCGATATTGATACTGCGCTTCACTCGCCGCCCACCGCTCTCGCGCATGCCGCGCCAGTTCTGGAAGGAGTCGCTGACAAGCAGGTAAGGAGGGATGGTGGTAATGGTATTGTCCCAGTTGCGCACTTTTACGGTGTTCAACGTTACCTCTATCACCGTACCGTTGGCACCGTACTTGGGCATCTCAATCCAGTCGCCCACCTTCAGCATGTCGTTGGCCGAAAGCTGCACACCGGAGACAAAGCCCATAATGGAATCCTTGAATACCAGCATCAGGATGGCTGCCGAAGCACCCAATCCGGCAAGCAGCGAAAGCGGGTCGCGGCCTATCAGTTCGCCCACGACCACAATGCCGCCCACCAGCCATAGGATGACTTGCATAGTTTGCAACATCCCCTTTAAAGGGCGGTCACGAAATTGCTCCTTCTCACTGTATACACTGTAAACAGCCTTCAGGAACGAGTTGACGAAACTCAGGAAAGTAATGATGATGTAAATAAGGCAGATACGCCGGATAAAATCCATTGCCGATGAACCGACTTCGACAAATGCCAATGGAACAAACAGATAGATGATAACGGGAGCCACCATGCGGCTGAGGTGCACCATCACTTTACGGTCGAATACGATGTCGTCCCACGTAGCCTTGGTCTTCTTCACCAGTTGTGCCACTACCTTCAGCAGGATTTTCCGGCATAGGGCATCCGCCAGGAAAGCAACGGCAAGTATCAGTGCGAAGGCAATGAATTGGTCGAGCATATCAGCCCGGGAAGGGGATATGCCCCACCCGATTAAAAGGTCGTCTATCTTCTTCAATATCTCCATAATCGTATGTTTATCATAACGGCAATCTTATCTACGCGACTGTTCCTCCCGCTCGAGGAACTCCATAATGTCTTCTTTCAACCACTGATAAAGATAAAGGTTCTTGTAGCCGCTGTTTTTTTTCAGCATCACGGATACATTGACCTGACTGTTCTCATACCCCGTCAGTTCGTTGCGGAACTGTTCGTTATGCTCTGCCAGGCGCTTTATCTCCTGCTCGCGTTCACGACGCAGCACCGTACATACCGGGATAAGAATTTTCAGCACTACACAATCCATGATATGGTGTCCTTGGATATAAAGATAGGTATTGTCCGGAGTCAGTCCCAAACGTTCCAACTCCGTGCCCAGCTGCTCCACCCGGTCGATGTAGCGGGGGAAACGGGCTTGCAGTTCGGACAGCTTTGCCGACACCGTCTTTTGCATCTCGTCCAGACTACGGTAAGGATGACGCAGGTTTATCTCTTGCAAACGCACGCAGGCGTTGAAGTCGTACATCGGGAAAGTGTGTGTGTCGTGCTGGCGGTAGAACCAGACATTCCACAGAAACAGCGGATAGGCAATCTGAGAATAACGCTTCAGAAAAGCGGGGAAGTCCAGGATATGCCGGTCGTTCAGCGTGGCCTGCACACAGACTTCATGCAGACTGTCGGCAAAGCAGTGGAAGTTCTCGATGGCATAGCCATAAGTCTGGAAGATATAGGGATTCTTGTTTATCTTATGCGACACCTTGGTGGCACCTTGCAGCAGGAAGTCGTAGTCGCTGTCTACACAAGCTATCAGGCTGCGGCCCAGCTCCGATGTGTTCAACGTATTCATCAGCACCATCTTCTTGCCCTTTGCCAGGGAGGTGGCAGACGGAAGCATCACCTGGAAATAACGCTCCTCATTCTCGAACTCGGACAGCAGCGTCCGCCAGAAAGCGATGTCGTCATAGCTCTCCACATACGCCACTATGCGCCTGCGTGCTCTCTTGGGAGACAACTTGCGGGCGGCATCCAGATAGGCGGAAGTAAGGTTATGTTTTAAAGAAGTGGACACTTGGGTAGGGATTAAGGATTAGGGATTAGGGAGGAGATTTCGCTGACTTCGGTGACGGCATCCAGCCAGCCTTCCATGATGACGGCGGGCGAATGGGTGGTGAGGATAAGCTGCACATTGGGATTCAGGCTGCGTATCATGCCGATGAGCTTCTGCTGCCATTCGATGTGCAGGGAGGCTTCCGGCTCGTCCATGAAGAGTACGCAGTGGTCATCGTCACGCACCAGCACGGTCAGCAGGATGACCAGCATCTGCTTCTCGCCCGAAGACAGTTTGTAGGGCAGCAGGCGCTCGCCGTTCTGATAGAAAACGATGTCGTTGCTTTTGCGGTCTATCGTCTTATGGGTATAGCTGAAAAGCTCGTCAATCATATCCTGGAACTTCCGCTTGGGGAGGGAAAGGGAGGGAGCCAGGCTGCGCTGCTCTTCGTCACCGCTGAGCAGCTCTATCATCTTGTTGCCGATGTTCACCTGGTAGTCCAGATAACGGCGCTGGAGCAGATAGAGCTGCCAGTCCAGTTCCGACTTCACGTTGGCATCGGCCATGCGTGCCGTAAAGTCGCCCATGATAAGGGGGCGGTCGTAGCTGCGGATTACATCATAGGGGATAAAGGTGGCTGCGGGGTTGTCGAAGTAGACGTGTACGCCGTTCTTCTCGTCACTCTTCACTTCACCCGATGTCTGTTCCAGATAGTTGACCGAACGGTTCAGGATAGTGGTCTTCCCCACTCCGTTGATGCCGGAAAGTATATTGACGTCAGGACGCAGGTCCCAGGCAATATCGTACCGATGCCACAATCCGTGTATTTCGATACGCTTGATGTAATTGGCTTGTACTTCCATGGTTTCTTGCTTTTAATTAGAAGCAAATATACACGATAATCTCTTATTTCTACGCCCATGAACCAGAAAAATCATATAATGAAAGATTTTCTCTTTTCAGAAAATAGTTGTTCTTTTGCACCCGCAAAGAACAAAAGAGTATGGACAAGAACATTCAAGGGCATCTGTTCGCCCTTACCGCAAATATCTTATGGGGGCTGATGGCACCTATCGGCAAGTCGGCCTTAGCGGAGTTTTCCGCGTTGTCAGTAACCACATTCCGCATGGTAGGCGCAGCCGCCTGCTTCTGGCTCCTCTCCTTGTTCTGCAAACGCGAGCAGGTGGACCACCGGGACATGCTGAAGATATTCTTCGCCGCACTCTTCGCGCTGGTATTCAATCAGGGTGTCTATATCTTCGGACTCTCCATGACTTCGCCCATAGACGCCTCCATCGTTACAACCACGCTGCCCATCGTCACCATGATAGTGGCTGCAATCTATCTGAAAGAGCCGGTCACCAACAAGAAAGTGCTGGGCATCTTTGTAGGGGCTATGGGCGCATTCATACTCATCATGAGCAGCCAGACCACCGGTGCCGGCAATGGCAGCCTCATCGGAGACCTTCTCTGCCTGCTCGCCCAAATCAGCTTCTCCATTTATCTGACCGTATTCAAGGGGTTGTCGCAAAAATACTCTCCCATCACCCTGAACAAATGGATGTTTGTCTATGCCTCCATGTGCTACATCCCGTTCTCTTACCACGACGTGGCTGCCATACAGTGGAGCGAAATATCTACAGCCGCCCTGCTGCAAGCGGGATATGTGGTTGTGGGAGGAAGCTTCCTTGCCTATATCTTCATAATGAGTGCGCAGAGGCTGTTGCGCCCCACTGTGGTGAGCATGTACAACTACATGCAGCCCATCGTGGCCTCAACCGTTGCCATCATCTTAGGATTGGGAGTGTTCAATTTGGAAAAGGGAATAGCCATAGCCTTGGTATTCCTGGGAGTGTACATCGTGACACAAAGCAAGTCACGCAAGGATTTCGAGAAAGAAGGGAAAGCCGTATAAAACAGCCGTTCCACCGTCACAGTACTCCGGCACGTACCCGGCTCAGGGACTCGGGAGTCATTAACAGATAAGATGCTATGTGGTTGACTGAGGCACGCCGGGCTATCTCCGGATAATCCCTGACGAAGCGCGCATACCGCTCGCGTGAGGTTTCGAAACGCCAAGAGTCTGCTTTATATTGGGAAAGCATTAAAGACCCCTCCAATAAATGGCGAAGCAGACGGGCTATATGCAGATAACGCTCAGAGAGTTCGACCAGTCCTGCATACGAAATGCTCCAGATGACGCCTTCCTCCAAGGATTCCAGCTGAAGGCAATTACGGCGTCCGGTGAAAAGGCTGACGATACACATAGCGCCGTCACCGTCGCAGGCAAAGTTCTCTGTAATGTCCCGGCCTTCTTTGAAATAGAACTGGCGAAGCAGTCCTTTCTCTACGAAAACAATATCCCTGGCTATATCTTTCTCACTAATCAACAGTTCTCCTTTGTGCACCTCACGGCGTACAAACAAACCGGCAATGAGCTCCAGCTCCTCAGAAGGGAGTTCATGAAGGCGGCGGGTAAACCGCCGCGCCACTTCCATGTTGTTTTCCTTAGTCATCGATATAGGGAAAGGGATATGCCCTTATTTCTTCAGTTCTGCAAAATAGGTGTCCAGCAAGTTCTTGGCAGCCACAAAAGAAGTCAAGTTACCTTGCAGCACTTGGTTTTCCTTACCAGTCAGCATCGCTTCAATCTGCGGATTGTGGTAAAAGCTGTCGCGCAGCTGTTCGTTAATGGTCTCGTACATCCAGTATTTGCTTTGCTCATTGCGGCGGTATTCAAAATAGCCGTTATCTTTCACAAAGTCAATGTATTTGTAGACCATATCCCACACTTCTTTTACACCAAGATTATAGAAACCGGAATAAGTCAGCACTTGGGGTGTCCAACCGCTCTCCGGAGCCGGGAAGAGGTGCAGCGCATTACGGAACTGCGTTGCTGCCAGTCTGGCCCGCTCCAGATTGTCGCCATCAGCCTTATTAATAATAATGCCATCGGCCATTTCCATGATGCCGCGTTTGATGCCTTGCAACTCATCGCCCGTACCCGCCAGCTGTATCAGCAGGAAGAAGTCTACCATAGAATGTACGGCAGTCTCACTCTGCCCCACCCCTACCGTCTCTACAAATATCTTGTCGAAACCGGCAGCCTCACAAAGCACAATCGTTTCACGCGTCTTGCGTGCCACGCCACCCAGCGAACCGGCAGAGGGACTGGGACGTATAAAGGACTTGGGATGAACGGAGAGCTTCTCCATACGCGTCTTATCACCGAGAATACTGCCTTTGCTGCGTTCGCTGCTCGGGTCAATGGCAAGAACGGCCAACTTGCCGCCGTGTTCCTCCAGTACATGCAAGCCAAATACATCAATAGAGGTACTTTTACCGGCACCGGGCACACCACTGATACCCACACGGACGGAGTTGCCCGAATAGGGCAAACACTTCTCTATCACCTCCTGCGCCACAGCCTGGTGCTCCGGTTTCACACTTTCCACCAGTGTTACAGCCTGGCTGAGTACCGTAACATCACCTTTCACTATACCCTCCACATAGTCTGATACGGAAAGCTCGCGTTTCTTCCGCCTGGGACGGTTCTTCAAGTAAGGATTGACCGATGAAGGTTGCTCAATGCCTGCATTGACAACCAAGCCTTTATATGCTTCATTATTTTCGGGATGTTCCATGGCTATTTGTGAGTTATAAGTTATGAGTTATGAAGGACTTTACGACTTCTTATTGTTTTGCTTTAATGTTGATTTCAACTTTCGGCTGCATCGGGTCATTGGTAATCATCAGCAGACGCAGATGACGGCGCTTCTTGCCTATATTCTTCTTCACTACCGTTACCCGCAGGCGAGTGCTTTCACCGGGTTGCAATACACTCTTCTTGAGGTTAACTCCCACTGCCGGGTGGAATACCTGGAGCTTGTTTATCTGTAAAGGAGAACGCCCGGTATTGGTAATGGTAATATCCTGACGTGCTTTTGACTTCTTTGCCAATATCGCACTCATATCAACTTCTTTGGTAGAAAGGCTGATGGCAGGAGCATTTGCCTTCTCCACTTCCGTCATTCCGGAGAAATCCGGTAAAAGAATGGCAGAAACGGGAATCTCGTTTTCATCGCCCACCTTGTCACCGGAGAAGCGAGAAAGATAGACCGACGTTTGAGTCAGTCCGAGGCCAGTCAGTCTTTCCGAATTCAATGTAAGTGTAATCACTCCTTTTTCTCCCTTTTGCAAGACATTGGGCTCTACTTTTGTCTGCAAATAAGGAGGCAGATGCATCAGTACCGGTTCATAAGGACGGTCGGAAAGATTGACCACGCCGATATGAATCACCGGCTGCTCACCATGCTGAATATCGGGAAAGTCGAGGCTGTTCTTGTCAATACGTATCTGACCGATAAGATAGGGATGCGTCTTGGTAAAGTCCTTGATTTCCTGTACTACTTCACCATTGAACTTCAAATAGACCAGATTGGGTTGCGCATTGCTGTAAATAGCCACGGATTTCTGGAAATGTCCCAATGCCTTGGCATCAAAAGTCACATTCACCGTTCCTTTTGCCCCCGGTGCAATAGGCGTTTTTGTCCACTGGGCCACGGAGCAGGCACAATCCGGCTCCACTTCTGTAAGCACTAAAGGCTGGTCACCCGTATTGGTGATGGTATATTGCACAGTCACGGGATGCTTCCATTCTATCTGGCCGAAACTGTACATCTCTGTATTCGAGGTAAAACGAGCTTGCGCTACAGCAGTCAATACCACACTTGCAAGCACATATAAAGTTATCAATATCCGCTTCATCTATTTTTCTTAATATCAAGATTTCCTAATTCTGCCACTCTCATTCAATATTAGTCGGACAAAAATAGGTGTTTTTAGCGAGAGTACCTAAAATAGCGGAGCGCAATTTGTACAAATTGCGCTCCGCTCCATACTCTATTGTTACTTTATTACAATTATCCCTCCCGCCGAATGCGAAGCATACTCCGGAGCATACGCACACTGTATCGTGGCCAGCCCCGTTTCGTATGTTCCGCCACGGGCTATGCGATAACTGTGCTCTAAGACATAAACGCCTTTGCCCAAATGGTCGAAGAAGAAATTGGTTGCGGCATCTTCCACTTCTGCATAATAACCAAGGCCGTTACTCCAACGATAACCGGAAAGCGAGCCTATAGGTTCAAAGCAGGCACCCCGCTGGTCTTTCAACTGAACAAAATCCATAGTACGGTCCAAGCGGATAGTCAAACGGGCCACTATTTTATCACCGACGGATAATACGGTCCCTTCCGTAACCGGTTGCAAGGACTTGCTACCACCGGCCGATATACGCTCTACATAAAGTTTCTTCTCTACATTCAATTCCCCCCCCTGCTGCTTTACATCAGATATGGGTGACAGATACTGGGCATAAACAGCTCCCCAGGCAATGCCTGCATCCCGTTTCTCTACGGTGACGGTTTTAGCTTTCAGCTCCGGACTTCCTTGAGCGAAGGTTTCCTTGACATAACCCAAACCCGGGATTATGGTCTTTGTAGGCGACAATGTTTCCAAAACTTTGTTACCTAACGTGATACGTACGTCTCCCCGACTTTCCAGCAGATTAGTACCTTGACAAAGCAATGCATAAACAGCATCAGCCGTTGCAACCGGAGAATTCCAACTGGTAGTCTGCTTCTGTTTCAGCAGCCAGAGTTTCATTTCCTCCACCAAAGCATCGTTGCCACCTGCCATACGCAGGGCTTCCATTACTTCCACATGGGCAGGGATGGGCAGCATACCCCAGTTATACGGATTTGCTTGGAAAGCAAAGTATGCACCCAGTTCATCCGTCTGTACCAGATGTTCCTTGAGGGAAGCGATGAATTCATTCGCCTCGGCTGTACGCCCTACTGCTTTCAGGATGATGGCAGACTGCGCCTTGCTGCTCATGGTTCCATCTTTAAGATTGGCACCTACTTTTGATAGGAAATAGCGGTAAGCCGCTTGATTGTCTGCCGGCACTTGTTCGCCGCTAAGGGCTATCAGATACAGATATGTCATTGCCGATTCGGAGTTGGCAGTAATTCTGGCGCCATTTTTTTCGGCTTTACGGATATTGCGATACTCTTCCAAAGCCTGCCGATTCAAATAGCCGAAAGCTTTCTGCCGCATGGCGGCAACTTCTTCAGGCTGTTCATTTTTCGTCAGCAGAGGAAGACGAACAAGTAATTCTGTAATATAGCCAGTTATATAGCGGCTACCGGACATTCCCTTATACCAGCTCCATCCACCGTCTTCACCCTGCAATTCTTTCAATTTGGTAAAAGCGGAAAGATTGCGGTTATTCAGTTGGTTGATATCAAACAGCGTGGCAATACGTGCCTGCTGTTCGGCTTCAGTAGTAGCTTCCAGTACCCACGGAGACTCGCTGAGCAGGATATTCTTCACATCCTGATTCTTCTCCAACTGGCTGAGGAAGGTTTCTTTCGTGCCACCGGCAGCCTTCCAACTGTCAAATACAGTCTTAATGCGGGGCTGGCTGTTGGCAATGAAGCCTGCCAGACTATTGGCATACCAAGCTGTAGCCCAAGAAATGGCATTATCATTGGCAGGCAGGCTCAATGCCGGCAACGCTTGTACAGCATACCAAGCCGGATTCCCGGTAAATTCTACAGTCAGACGACGGTCTGTCGCTGTACGGCTATTACGGTTGAAAAGGCTGTCTAATGAGAACGTACGGGTCTCCTCGCCACGGATAGGCATAGCAAGCGTTTCCGTAATATACTCCTTATTACTTAATACGGGCAACAGATGCTGCTCGCCATCGCTAAACGTACCTCCATCGGCAACCATACGAATACCAAGCAAATCATAGCGGTCGGACACTTCGAAATGGAAGTTGACAGCAGTATTTCTTCCTGCTTCTACCAAGAATTTCTGACGTTGAGTAGCAATAACTTTCTCCGTCATAGGGTCGAACAGTGTGAATACTGCTGTTCCTTTCACCGCTTTACCCGTCAGATTGGCTATTGTTCCGGCTATCTGTGTTTTATCTCCAACGCGGACAAACCGAGGCATATTCGGAGTCAGCATAAACTCCTTGGCAGTTACAACGGAAGCATCCAATATCCCAGTCAGCATATCCTTAGTATGTGAGTAACCACGGAAATTCCAACGAGTCAAGCTCTGCGGCATCGTAAAAGAAAACGCAAGCTCCCCTTGTTCGTTTGTACGAAGTTGAGGATAAAAAAAGGCTGTTTCGGCAAAGTTGGTGCGAAGCCCCTCAATAGGTTGCAAGGTCTCGCCAACCGGTATCGTTTCCGATTCAAAAACAACATCTTCCACCGCGTCTTCCGCTACTTGTGCAGGAACATATTTCACTTCAACGGCATTCCCGGATTCTGCTTTGGAAGCAAGCATCGGCTGGTTGGCACCACGTATTCTAAGATTACCGGTCAAAGAGCTATTCCGGGTAGTCCCATACCCCACAACACTTACTTCTTCCAAAAGCGCATTGTCTTCTACCATCACTATCCGCATCCTTCCATCCATATAAGGAGAACAGAAGTAGTCAAACGACCACACCGGAACCCTCCAAGCCTTCAACGGGAAATAAACGGAGAAGTAATTGCTATTATAACGGCTCGCACCACGGAATGCCCCATACAGATTATCCGGATAGAAAACCCGTAGTATCTGGTTACTCTTATAAATCTTATCCAGTGAAGCGTCGTACATCGTAGCCAACATCTCAGCCGCAGCAGGCATACCTTGAGGCGTCTTTATGACGAGCTTCCACTCTTCTTCCTGTCCGGGACGCAAACGGTCACGGAACACTTCCCATTTCATGTCGAGAGCACGTTCCGGCTCCCGCTTCTTCAGTTCAACCTGATGACTGTACATCTCGCCAGCTTTCACAAAACTGAAAAGAATGGTGATTCCCTTGCCATATGCTTCCTTATAAGGGAATTCCATACGAATAATAGTATCATTCAACTGCAACACACGGCTTTCAATGCGTTTTCTGTCACAAAAGACATCCATCAGCACATATGCATCCCGATAAGAAGTCCCCAAAAGAAAAGCGGCAGGGTACTGTACATCAAATTCCTCATTTTCTTTATAATAAAAGAAATCTGTAAACGCAGCCGGACGCTTGTCACTCTTTGAAAAGAGCATGAAACTGTCACTGCCATATGCCCCATTATTCTCTTCACGTCCCAAACTATCACGTACAGAAAGTTTCAAGCGATAGTTACCTGAAGGAAGCTTGTTCCAAGCCGAAAAATCCTGGAGCCGATTGGCTGTGAAGGTACCCTCCAATACAACATCATCCAAGGGTTCAGAACCTGCAATATTCCTTGCCCCATTTTGTTCTGCAAATGGATAAAGGCAATAGGAACCTTCAATGTGCTGAGGAATATTCATTACATTATTCACTCCAAAAGTGAAAAGCATACTGTCTTCCTTACAAACATATTGAGGCAAGCGAATATCAAAGGAATAAGCTTTAGGACCTGCCAACAAGTTATACGAAGCGGATTGCGTTTCACCGGCCTCATCCGTCACCACCGCCTCCACATGATAAGTATACACACTCCCATACCCGTCTGTATCTACAGCCGGAGCTTCCAAAGTCAAGGGTATGGAAAAATCCCCGTTGGTATCCAATTGTATGGTGTCAGACAATAATGGTTTATCAGCATTGCTCCAATAACCAGGTCTCGGATTCCGGCGAGTCACCGTATATGCCAATGGCACATCCTGCACCATCATGCCATTGAAGGCCTTGACATTTCCTTTCAACACAACCTTGTCACCCAGCCGATAAGCTTCCGAAACCGGAGTGAAGGCAATCTCGAACGTAGGTCGCTTGTACTCCTCTACCCTAAAAGTGACGGTAGATTGAGGCTCTTTGGTTCGTATGCTGAACATGCCATTCAGGCAAGCTGCCGGAAGTACAAACTCCGTAGCAAAAGAGCCGAAATCATTGGTCCGCCCCTTCCTGGTGGCAAGTTCCTTGCGGTTGGCATCCAACAAGACAAGCTCATAATCAACTCCTTGTAGTACCTGGGCGCTATCACTATTCTGCTTGTAAGCTATCCCTTTTACATGAACGGTCTGCCCGGGACGATAAAGCGAACGGTCTGTCAGCAATGCCATCTGCCTCCAATCTGTATCCTTAATACCGTAATAAGGATGATTCATATAAACGTTCTGCGGCATCATGGCTGTGTCTCTGCCTTTACGCGCCACATAACTTCGGATTTCACTCTGCCAGGGTAATACAGCTTTCCCCCCGGCATCAGTCAGTACCTCTGCCATCGCTTTTCTATTCTTCTCATCATAAGAAGAGTAGAAACTCACCTTGGCACCAGCAATCGGCTGTCCACTACGGGCATCCAATGTAGCCACTTCCATACGGTTGTCACCCAAATCCAATGTCAGCACCTTGAAGCGGGTAGATACCAGAAATTTATCATCTGTACGGGCCGTTTCAGTATCAGGTACTATTTGAAGAATATAGACTCCCGTTTCCCGAGGAATCATGAACTTAAATACAGTGTCCGAGGCAAGATAAGGGACATCTTCAGGCAATTTATCCTTGCCTGGCAACGGCTTTAAGCCAAAATGCGTGGAAGAAAACTTCCGGGCATACTTTCTATAAGTATCTTTATTTATACCATGGTCCATCCAAGGTACTTCACTTAAAGTAGTGGTATATAAGTTGAGAGTGAAGCCCTCGACATTACGATAATGCAGCCTCATATTCACCGAATCGCCGGGATAACCGCTTTCATTCATAGTCAGAATGAGTTCAGGCTGTAAAATCTGTTCACGGATATTTTTCAACTCATTGATACGCTTATACGCAGGATAGCGCTTCAAGCCTTCTTCACAGACTTTTAGAGCCTCATCAGCGCGTTTCGGTTCCAAACGGCGCAGGTGGTTGGCTTTATGAATGTAAACCTCGGCACAAACCTCTCGTGAACCGTATTCCTTTATCAATTTATCCAAAACCTCAAGATATTCCCGATTAGCCTTTTCCTGACGCATTCGGAAAGTAGGATAAGGCTGCTGGCTGATACCACCGGTCAACTTCCAGTTCCAATAATCAAGAGAACAGAGCAACATAGCATCTTCCGAACCGGCACGATGGCGATAAGCATTCATCATATCCAGATAAATCCTTTCGATACGGGTCTGTACCAAAGAATCCACGCTGAAACCATCCAGCTGCCGATAAGCATCAACAGCACGGCTTACCAATAGATGGTACATATCGTGCCCATAGAACCGGCTACCGTCTTCCAACACCACAAAAGGCACATATTGTTCTGCAGATGTATTGAGCAAGCGGATGGAATCCTGCAAGGATGCACGGTTACACCTATCTATTTTATCCACAAACTGGCTGATACTCCACTCACGGATATCTTCTGGAACCTCGTCAACAGTCAGTAAAGTACGTGACAGCAAGACACGGCGATTCTTCCGCATCAAGTCAGCATATTCATATGCCAACAAAGAATGTAGAATAGCCTTGTTCACCGGATTCCTCTCCGATTGTGCCCAAGATTCCATATATTTCAGACTGGAGTAAAGGCTGTCCGGAGTCAGCCCCTCTTGATAAGTCTCCCTACAAATGTAGGCTTTCAACATTTGCGGAGCATTCTGCTCTTGCCGACCTTTCCGATAGATTTCATCAGCCAGTTTTATCACTGTTTGAGGCAGGCTTTTCTTTTGAGCCTGCTCCACCTGCTTCCACAACTTATCGTACGTCTGCGCATACAATGCCGAAGCCCCAAATGTAACCAGCAGCAACAATATGCTACAAATTCTTTGAATTACTCTCATAATTATTCGTTTGTTAGTCTTTGTCATTAGTGTCCACTAAAAAATCATAGTCGTTCTTTGAAAT